>NZ_JBFLUG010000100.1:0-27383 GCF_041008525.1 Parafrankia sp. FMc2
GCCCGGCTGGTGCGCACCGAGGTGCTGCGGGTCCGCTCCGACGCCTACGTGGACGCGGCGCGCCTGGCCGGGCTGAGCGAACTGCGGCTCACGCTGCGCCACGTGCTGCCGAACTCCTGCCGCCCGGGGTGCCGCCGGATCCTGGTCCGGGCTGCCCAGCGCTCCCCCCGGTCCGCTCGGTGCCCGTGTTCCGGGTGGGGATGTCGGGGTCCGCGCCGGGCCCGCCGCCCGGGAGGGAGCCCTGCGGGCCGCCGGGTGCATCCGGGCGTCCGGTGGTGTTGACGAAAGTCATGAACTACCCCTCCGCCCGCACGCCCGGCCGCCGGCGCGGGTCGAGCGTCATGTTGACCAGGTCGACGATGAGGAACACCAGCAGCGACACCGCGGCGACGATCACGAGGAAGCCCTGCATCGCGGGGATGTCGCCGGACGTCACGGCGTCCGCGAGGTACCCGCCGATGCCGGCGAAGCCGAAGATCGACTCCATGATCACGGCACCGCCGAGGGTGTAGCCGAACAAGGTGCCGCAGGTGGTCACCGCGGGCGGCAGCGCGCGGCGGAACACACTGGCCAGCACCATCGCCCGCGAGGCGCCGGCCGCGATCCGGAACCGGGTGGGCGGGGAGTCCAACGCCTCTTCCAGACCGCCCATCAGCATCTTCACCAGCACCCCGGCCTGGCAGACGATCAGCACCCCGACCGGCAGCACCAGGTGCCCGAGCATGGACCAGGTCGCGTCGAACCGCAGGGTGAGCAGCGTGTCGAGGAACGGCATCCCGGTGACCTTCGGGACCTCCGGGACGTCGCCGGACAGCCGTCCCAGCGGTGCGGGCGCCCAGTGCAGGGTGGCGTAGAAGACGAACACGGCGGCGACGGCGACGGCGAACTCCGGGAGGCCGCCGGCGATCCGGGCGAAGCCGCGGACGGCGTAGGCCACCGGGCTGGTCGGGCGCTGCACCGCCAGGTAGGCCAGCCCGACCGCGACGACGATCGACAGCAGCACGCCCATCAGCGCGAGTTCGACGGTCGCCGGCAGCCGGTCCCCGAACTCCTCCGCCACGGGACGTCCGGACATGATCGAGTCACCGAGGTCGAACCGCAGCGCGCCACCGAGATAGTGCAGGAGCTGCTGGAGCAGGCTGCCGTCCAGGCCGAGCTCCTTCTCGATGGCGGCGCGGTTCTCGGCCGTGGCCTGCCCGCCGGTGAGCACCGCCACGGGGTCGCCGGGGATGCTCTGCACGAGCAGGAACGACACGGCGGCGAACACCAGGAGCTGGAACGGGAGCGCGACGATGCGGCCCAGCCACCACCGCTGTCGGCGCAGGATCTCCATGTGCCGGTGGTCCTTTCTGGACGGGATGGTCTGGGCGGGTCAGGTCGATCGGCTGACCCGGTCCGGTCCGGTCTGGTCGGCCGGTGCGGCCGTCAGGCCGCGGAGCGGGCCGGGCCGCCGCGGAAGGCGGCGAGCAGCGCGCGGGTGTAGGGGTGCCGCGGGTCGTGCAGTACCTGCCGGGTGTCTCCCCGCTCGACGACCTGGCCGTTCTGCATGACGACCAGCTCGGAGCAGACGAACGCGGTGGCGGGAAGGCCGTGGGAGACGAAGACGAGCGCCGCCCCCGACTCCAGGCAGTACCGCTTGAGCAGGTTCAGGATGGAGCCCTGCACCGACACGTCGAGCGCGGAGACCACCTCGTCGCAGACCAGCAGTTTCGGCCGGACGACGAGTGCGCGGGCGATCGCGAAACGCTGCCGCTGCCCGCCGGAGACCTCCGCCGGATGCCGGTCGGCCAGCCCGGGTGCGAGGCCCAGCAGCGCTACGGTCTCGTCGACCAGTCCGTCGGCGTCCCGGCCGCTCAGGCCGAGCAGGCGCTGCGCAGGCTGGCGGATCGAGTCCCGCAGGGTGCGCAGCGGATCGAAGGACGACGTCGTGTCCTGCGAGACGAACTGCACCTCGCGGCGCAGCTCCACCCGGCTGGCGCGCATCGACAGCAGCGACCGCAGCGGGGCGCCGTTGAAGTCCACCGACCCGGCCGTCGGCGATTCGAGGCCGACCATGATCCGCGCCAGCGTCGACTTGCCCGATCCGGACTCGCCGACCACCCCGATGCGCTGGCCCGGCTCGACCGTCAGGCTGACGTCGTCGACCGCGACATGCCGGTTGCGGGCGGGGCCGAAGTGCTTCACCACGGAGGTGACCGCGAGCTGCGCGAAGGCGTCCATGGTTCAGCGCCCCTTCTCGGCACCGGCACCGGCACCGGCGGCGGCGACGCTGGCGAGGGTGGGAAGTTCGTCCAGCTCGGCGCTGTCGAGGGTCGGCACGCAGCGGAGCAGGCCGACCGTGTACGGATGTGTCGCGGTCGTGGCCAGCTGCGCCGAGCCGCGCTTCTCCACGATCCGTCCGCCGTACATGACGAAGGTGCGGTCGGTGTACTCCTGCGCGAGCAGGATGTCGTGGCTGATCACCAGGACGGAGGCGCCCGACTCCTCGGTCAGTTCCAGCAGGATCTCCATGGCGTCGCGGGCGAGCGAGGCGTCCAGTGCCGAGGTCGGCTCGTCGGCGATGAGCAGCCGCGGCGCGCCGCACAGCGCGATCGCGATCATTGCCCGCTGCCGCATGCCACCGGACAGTTCGTAGGGGCGGGCGGAGAGCACCCGTGCGGTGTCGCGCAGACCGACCTTGTCCAGCCAGTAGCGGGACGTCTCCCGCACCGCCGCCCGGTCGGGGCGTCCCCGACGCCAGCCGGACCTCGACCTCGACCGCGCCGCTCCGGCCCCCGCCCCCGATGCCGCGGCCGCGGCCGCCGGTGTTTCTGCCTGCGAGGCCGTGGACGCCGGTGCGGTGGCTGCCGAGCCCTGGGCGCGGATGACGGCGCCGAGCTGGCTGCCGATCGTCCAGACCGGGTCGAGGGTCGTCATCGCGTCCTGGAAGACCATCGACAGTCCCGGGGTCCGCACCGGCATCCGGGTACGGGCCGTGCGCGACACCGGCGCCCCGTCGAATTCGAGCCGGCCGTGCGTGATGTGTACGGACGGCTGCGTGAGGAAACCCGCCAGGGCCAGGCCCAGTGTGGACTTTCCCGATCCGGACTCGCCGACGAGCGCGACCCGTTCACCGCGGCCGAGAGAGAAGCTCACGTCGTCGACGGCCACGACGGCGCCGCGTGGCGAGTCATAGCGGACCGTCAGTCCTTCGACGGAGAGAATCGGCGGTTCCGATTCGGTGCGGAGATCCTGTCGCCGTGCGCTCTCGCTGATCACGGTGCCAGTGGTCATCGCAGGCCACCTTCTGGTCGATCGCTGCCCGAAGCCCTGGAGTGACGGGCGTCGAACCTGAATAATTGAGAAGCTGTGTTTCTCTGGCTGGCAGGGCCGGTAACCCGTGCTTTGCGCCTGGCGAGGTCTACGGAAAGCACTGCGCGGCAGGATGATTCGGACGGTTACGCCACCTGACACCTGACGGGCCTGGCCAGTCGGGACATCACGAACCCAGGATCGCCAGGGCATGGAGCAGGGCCGGAAGAAACCGGCGTGAATATCGGGGAGGAGCCGCAATCTATTCCGGCCTGGCCGCGGCATCCGCCGCCGTGCCTGCTGCCGCTCCGGGCATCGCGCCAGGCGCCGTCGCGGGCGTCGCCGGTGGGGCGAGAGCTGTCGGTGTTGCCAGTACCGACGGCGCTGCCAGCGCGGTCGGCAGCGCGGTCGGCAGCGCGGCTGTTGTCGCCTCCGGCGCGTCCGCGGGAGTCGCCGGCGCTGGCCCGGAGGTTCGGGCCCGCAGAATGGTCCGGCCGCACAGCACGCAGGCGAGACCGAGCAGGACCGTCATGGTCGCGCCCAGTGGCAGCGCGCTGCCGTCACCGAACGCCCCGGCGACCGGGCCGACGAGGCCGCCGAGCGCGAACTGGAAGAGGCCCAGCAACCCGGACGCCGTCCCGGCGTTCCCCGGCTGCGACCGCATCGCCTCGGCGGAGGCGACCGGCATGCACATGCCGATCGCGGCGACGGTGAACCACAGCGCCGCGATGACCAGCGCCGCCAGGTGCAGCAGCGCACCGACCATGATCAGCGAGCTGCCGAGTGCCGCGACCGGCAGGCTCCGGGCCAGCGCGCCGGGCGACCCGAAGCGCGCCGCCAGCGCCGCGCCGAGCTGGCTGCCGCCCATGAACCCGACGGCGTTGAGCGCGAACAGCAGCCCGAACTGGGTCTTCGACACCCCGTACGCCTCTGTCAGCACGAAGGACGAGGACGAGACGTACGAGAACATCGCGCCATAGGCGAGCCCCACGACCAGCGCGGACGTGAGGAACGACCGGTCCGCGGCGATCATCCGGTACGTGCGGTAGGTGGCGGCGGGGTGCAGCGGCACGCGCCGTTCCGGCGGGAGGGTCTCGCGGACGGAGACGGCGCTCGCCCCGGCCAGGACGACACCGAGGCCGGCGAGTACCAGGAAGACACCGCGCCAGTCGGTGACGGCGAGCAGCGCGCCGCCGAGGTTCGGCGCCACGATGGGTGTCAGGCCGCTGATCAGCGCCATCCGGGCGAACAGCCGCACCAGCCGCTGGCCCTCGGCGCGGTCGCGGACGGCGGCCCGGGCGATCGTCATCCCGAACCCGGCGAACATTCCCTGCGCGCACCGCAGCGCGGCCAGCGCGGGAACGGACCACATCAGGGCACAGGCAGCGGATGTCACGGCGTACAGCGCCATCGCGCACAGCAGGGGCCTGCGCCGCCCGGCCGCATCCGACAACGGCCCCGCGACGACCTGCCCCACCGCGATGCCGATGACACAGGCGGTCATCGTCAGCTGGATCGAGGACTGGTGGGTCGCCAGGTCGTCCGCCATCTCCGGCAGGCCTGGCAGGTGCACGCTCATCGAGAACGGCCCGAGCCCCGTCATCGCCCCGAACAGCACCATCGCCACCAGGGGAATCGACCGGCCGTCCCCGGCGGAGCGGCCGGCCTCGGCGGAGCGGTCGCCCCGGCCGGGAGCCGGTTGTTCAGGCAACGTCGGCGCGGGGAGAGTTCGCCTCCGGCCGTGGCGCGGGGGCCACCCGCGGCGCCGGTGACCCGTCCACCCCGAAGGACAACGCGACCCGGTCGCCGCGGAAATGCGTCCAGTGCAGGTCGCGGGGACGTCCGCTGCTGTCGCGGACGACCGCCTCGCGCAGCAGGACCGGAGTGCCGGCGGCGACCCCGAGCAGCCGGGCCGTGCGCTCCTCGCAGGGGACCGCCTCGACCACGACCCGCCCGCCGCCGTAGGTGGCGTCGAACAGGCGCTCGAACAGGGCCTCGTACCGCGGTGGACGGTGGTCGATGGCGACGACCTCGGCGAAGTAGCGCTCGGGGGTCGCCGGCATCGGCACGTAGCCGGCGCGGACGCACAGTGGCTCACCGTCGAGCCGGAACACCTGCTCGGTCATCAGGACCTCGGTGTCGGCGACCTCGAGGCGTTCGCGCATCAGCCGCGTCGTGGGAACGACGCACTGCCCGAGCTCCTCGATCTCCAGCCGGCGCCAGTTCTCCTCGTCATGCAGCTCGCGGGGGAGCATCTCGCCCTCGGCCACCTGCACGATGCCGCGTCGGACGGTGGTGCCGCGTCGTGGGGCGCGGGTGAGCAGGCCCTCCTCGGCGAGCATCGCCAGCGCCCGGCGGACCGAGTTGCGGCTGATGCCGAGCGAGCTCACCAGGGTGTTCTCGGCAAGCTCCTCGGGCTGGTCGAAGTGCCCGGCGCGCAGGCCGGCGCGCAACATCTCGTAGGCCCGCCGGGACGAGACCTGCAGGTGCCGCCCGGCCGCCTGGGCCCGCCGGGCGCGGCTGAACTCCACGCGGGACCGCTCGATTTCCGCGGACCGGTCCACCGTCATCGTGCCCTCCTCGTAGCGCCCCACCGAACCCGCCTTCGTCACGCACCGCATCCGACGTGTCCCCCACCTTCGGGTGTCGATCAACCCTCGATGGACGGGAAATCCTGGGTTATGCCGTCGACTGTATACGGTAAGCCTGCCCCGGGCGTGAGGGGAAGGCGGGGCGGCTAGATGAAACATGCACGTCACACGGTCAATGTGTGGTGAACGAGGGCCTGCGGGGGCTGGTGGGCTGCACCGCAACTCGGTATACAGTAGCCGAGATGTCCGGACGAGCTGGGAGGATGAACGTGACCGTGAGCGACCACGTCGACGCACTGCCCGTAGTCCGGCCACCGATCGTGACGAAGGCCCTCGACCACATCGTGCTGAACGTCGAGGATCCGGAGCGGTCGGTGCAGTGGTGGGTGGACAACTTCGGCATGCGCACCCACCGCCTCCAGGCCTGGCGCGAGGGCCGCGCGCCGTTCCCCTCCGTCGAGGTCGCACCGGGCGTGATCATCGATCTGGACGCCCGCACCCCCCGCGGCGGCCCCGGGCACAACGTGAACCACTTCTGCGTCGTCATCGAGCCGTGCGACCTCACCGAGCTCGCGGCGTCCGGGGTGTTCGACGTCGTCGGCGGCCCGTTCCACCGGTACGGCGCCCACGGCAACAGCGACCTGCTCTACATCCGGGACCCCGACGGCAACGTCGTCGAGCTTCGGCACTACGGCCCGTCGCAGCTGGACGGGCCGTGCTGAGCCCGCCGACCCCGTCCGTCCCGTCTGTCCCGCCCGTTCCGCCGACCCCGTCCGCCCCGCCCGCTCCTGCTGGCGGCCCGGCCACTCGGCCGGCGGCGGCGCAACCGCGCCCGCCGGCCACCGAGGCTCCCTGGGCCGGGGACGCGACGGCGCTGGTGGAGAGCTACCGCCGCGGGGAGCACAGCCCCGTCGCCGAGCTGGAGGCGGTGCTGGCCGCGGTCGGCCGCTCCCGACTCGGCGCGGTCACCTACGTCGACGCCGACGCGGCCCGCCGGGCAGCGGCCGCGGCGGACCCGGGCCTGCCGCTCGGCGGCGTCCCGATCGCGGTCAAGGAGCTGGAACAGGTGGCCGGCTGGCCGCGGGCGGATGCCTCGGTGCCGCTGCGCGCACGTCGGTCCGCGCGCCACTCGACGCAGATCCGGCGGCTGATCGCCGCCGGGGCGATCCCGGTGGTGCAGACGACGTCCAGTGAGCTCGCCCGCGGTGCGCACACCGCCAGCCGGCTGCACGGCATCACCCGCAACCCGTGGCGGCTGACGGCGTCTGCCGGCGGGTCGTCGGGTGGCAGCGCCGCGGCCGTCGCCGGCGGGCTCGTGGCGCTGGCCACGGCGACGGACGGCGGCGGCTCGACCCGTCAGCCGGCCGCGCTGTGCGGCCTGCCGGGGCTGAAGGTCACCTGGCGGATCGTGCCCGGCGGGCCCGAACCGGTGCTGGAACCGTTCACGGTGGTCACGACGACGCTCAGCCGCTCGGTGCGTGACCTGGCCCGGGCGCTGGACGTGACCGTCGGCTTCGACCCGCGAGATCCGTTCAGCACCCCGATGACCGGCCGGTTCGAGGCCGGACTGGGTATGGTGCCCACCGCGGGCCTGCGGGTCGCCTGGCTGCCCGAGCTGGGCGGTGCCCAGCTGGACGCCGGCGTGGTCACCGCGGTGGAGCAGGCACTGCACGGGCTGGTCCGGTCCGCCGGGCTGCGACTGGTGCCGGTGACGCCGCCGGTGGTGCCGGGGCCGTCGGAGGCGTTCGCCGCGATCGCGGCGCTGCGGATCCGCCGATGGCTGGGGCCGTCCTGGCCGGACTGCGCGGACGAGCTCACCGACGAGATCCGTGCGGTCATGGAATCCACCGACCGTCTCGACGCCCGGGTTCTCACCGGGCTGGACACCTACCGCATCGACGTCATCGAGACGATGGCCGCGGTGTTCGACGAGGTGGACCTGGTGGCCTGCCCGACCACGGGGGAGGCGTTCGACGCCGAGACCGGCACGCCGGGGCCGGGACCGCTCGCACTGGCGAACGTGTCGGGCTGCCCGGCGATCTCCATCCCCGCCGGCACGGGGCCGGCCGGCCTGCCCGTCGGGCTGCACCTGTTCGCGGCCCACCACCGCGACGACCTGCTGCTCGAGCTGGCGGCCACGGCCGAGCGCGAGCACCCGTGGCCCCTCGTCGCACCCGGCTCACCATGCTGACCCGTGCTCAGCGGGCCGGTGTTCGGCGGGCCCGCGTCTCGCGTCAGCGCCGGCGGCTAGGCCGGCGGCTGCTCGGTCTGGTAGCGGTGGGCGGCACCGTTGATGTGCGCGCGCATCTCGGCCTCCGCCCAGTCCGCGTCGTGGGCGCGGATCGCCTCCAGGATGCGGCGGTGCTCCTCCCAGGCGCGGCCGGAGCGGCGGGTGACCCCGGTCGCGAACAGCAGCTGCAGACGATTCTGCAGGTCGCGCAGCACCTCGACGAGTCGCAGGTTGCCGCTGGCCCGGGCGAGCAGGTCGTGGAACCGGGCGTTGAGCTCGGAGAGCCGCTCGTAGGCGCCCGCCTCGGTGACGCTCTCGCCCTCCCGCAGCACGGCCTCCAGCTCGGCGTCGATCTCGGGTGCGATGCCGCGGGACGCCGCCCGGCGCACGGCGGTGACCTCGAGAGCGGCGCGGACCTCGGTGAGGTCGTTGGCCTCCTCCTGGCTGATCACCGTGACCATGACGCCCTTGCGCGGGGTGACCTCGACCAGACCCTCGGACTCCAGCAGGCGGATCGCCTCGCGGACCGGGTTGCGGGAGACGCCGAGCTCCTCGGCCACCCGGTCCTCGATCACGCGGCTGCCCTGGGTGAGTTCGCCGCGCAGAATGCGGCCGCGCAACTCGTCGGCGACAAGTTGCCGCAGCGGGCGGTAGGCGGCGCCGATCGTCGTCTTCATCTCTCCCACCCACGCTGGACAACTGGCTCGACAGTCAGATTGTGCACAGTATACAGAAATTGTTTCGACTGGCCAGACCCGGTTGAACCATGCCCCTGGCCGCCCAAACCGCCCTGACATCCACGTGCAATCCCGGGTGTTCTGTCCTGTGTTGCCAGCCGTGTCGCGTGACGCGCCGGCGGGAGCCAGGTCACCCCTATTCATCGTCGATCGGTACGTGTACAAACGATATGGTTAGGCGGAGGTGCCGGTGCTTGCCGGAGTGAACTTCTTCCCCACGGTCTCGCCAGCGGAGAAGTCCGCCGCGCAGTTCTTTGACGAGGCTCTCGACCTGTCGATCCTGGCGGATCGACTCGGGTACTCGTCAGTCAAGATCGTCGAACACTACTTCTACCCGTACGGCGGGTACAGCCCCGACCCGGTCACGTTCCTCGCCGCGGTCGCCGCCAGAACCGAGAACATCCGGCTGGTGACGGGTGCCAACATCCCCGCCTTCAACCACCCGATCAAACTCGCCGGCCAGCTCGCGATGCTCGACAACCTGTCCCACGGCCGCCTCGACGTCGGTTTCGCGCGGGCCTTCCTGCCCGGCGAGTTCGAGGCGTTCGAGGTCGACATGGACACCAGCCGGGCCCGGCACCAGGAAGGCATCGCCGCCGTCCTGCGGCTGTGGACCGAGACCGATGTGGTCTGGAACGGGACCTTTCACCGCTTCGGCCCGGTGAGCATGCTGCCCCTGACCTATCAGCGGCCGCACCCGCCGGTGTTCATCGCGGCGACCTCCACCCCGGAGAGCTTCTCCTGGGCTGGCAGCCAGGGTTTCAACCTCATGTTCATCCCGTTCACGTCCACGAACGAGAAGGTCGCCGGGCTTCTCGACCTGTACCGGCAGGCCCGCCTCGACGCCGGATACCCGGCCGGCAGCGAGCGGATCCAGATGGGCATTCACTGCTTCGTCGACACCGACGGCGACCGGGCTCGGCGCAACGCCGCCGTCTACTACGCCGACTATGTCGACAAGATGGCCGCCACCTGGGAGGCCTACATGGAGCGCAGCCCGGCCCAGTACGCCGGCTACGCCGACATGATCACCGGCATGCGCAAGAAGTCGCTCGCCGAGCTCGAGGACAAGGCCCAGGTCTACGTCGGGACCCCGGCGGACGTCCGTGAGCAGGTCGCGGCGACCTTCGAGGTGTTCGGGGACGTCGAACCCTCCATGCAGATCAACTTCGCGGCGACGCCGCTGGACGACGCCCGCCGCACCCTCGAACTGTTCGCCGCCGAGGTCATGCCCGCCTTCCCCGGCCACACGCCGGCCCCGGCCCCGGCCGCGCAGATCCCGGTCTCCGCGACCAGCTGAGCGGCACGAAGCCCCGTAGGGCAGCAGAACCCGAGGGTCCGAGGGCCCGAGGACCAGAACACCGAACGACCAGCGCGAAGAAGAGACCAGAGGAGACAACGTGCGCCTGTCCACTGTCCGCCGTCCCGGCGGCCAGACCGCAGCCGGTCGCGTCGAGGGCGACGAGATCGTGCTGCTGCCGTACGCGAGCGTGGGCACTCTGATCGCCTCGGGGCCGGACTGGAAGGAAGCCGCCGCCGCGCCCGGCGGTGAGACCGTCGCGCTCGACGACGCCGACCTGGCGCCGCTGGTGCCCCAGCCGCCCAAGATCGTGTGCATGGGCCTCAACTACGCGACCCACCTCCGGGAGATGGGCCGCACACCACCGACCCACCCGACACTGTTCGCCAAGTACGCCAGCTCGCTGATCGGCCCGACCGACGACATCGTCGTCCCCCCGGTCACCGACGCGGTCGACTGGGAGGGTGAGCTGGCCTTCGTGATCGGCACGACGGTGCGCTTCGCGGACGAGCCGGCGGCGCGCGCGGCGATCGCCGGCTACACCGTGATGAACGACATCACGATGCGCGACTGGCAGTTCCGCACCCTGCAGTTCCTGCAGGGGAAGACCTTCGAGGGCTCCACCCCGCTCGGCCCGGCCCTGGTCACCCCGGACGAACTCGGCGACGCCGGTGATCTCGCGCTGCGTACCCTGGTGAACGGCGAGGTGATGCAGAAGTCACGCACCTCGGACCTGCTGTTCCCGGCCGCCGAGATCGTGCGTTACGTCAGCCAGTTCATGACCCTGGTGCCCGGTGACGTGCTCACCACCGGAACACCCGGCGGTGTGGGCCACGGCCGCGACCCCAAGGTGTACCTGACCGACGGTGATGTCGTCACCGTCGAGATCGAAGGCGTGGGAACGACCCGGAACACCATCCGCTCCGCCTGATCCGCACGCGGCGAGGAAAGTCGGCCAGCCCGGGATCACAGCCCGGCCGCCAATAGCAGTACGGCACATTCCTGGAATCCCGGTGCCCCGCGGCGGATCGTCTCAGTGACCGCCCGAGCCGTATTCCGTCAACGTCGACGGCCTGTTCCCACAGAATCTCCGGGATCATTTCAGCACACGATTTCATGCCGCCGAGACCGATGGGACAAGTTCGCGAAACATCGTGGACGGACCATCAAGCCGCCGGTCGGGTTCCCGGCCGGCGGCGCCGGTGATATCCGCCAGACCGGTGAGAGGTGCATCGTGCTCGTTCCCAACCAGGCCGCCGACGGCGGCACCATGACGACTCTGTTCCGCCGCGCGCTCGAGGGCTGCGACGTCCGGCCCGGTGAGACGGTGGCCGTGCTCGGCAACGCGCAGTCGCCGGAGCTGTACCTGGAGACGACCCGCGCGGCGGCCGCCTCCCTGGGCGCCCGCGTGTTCACCGTGATGCTGCCCTCCATCACCCGGGCGGCCGGCACCGTCCCCGGCGTGGGGGAGGTGTACGGACTGACCGGGCTGTCCGGGCTGCGCCCGGTCGTCGAGGCCCTGCGGGCCGCCGACATGGTGATCGACCTGTCCGTCCTGCTGCACTCGGCCGAGCAGGAGGAGATCCTCGCCGCCGGCACCCGCATCCTGATGATCACCGAACCGCCGGAGATCCTCGAGCGGATGTTCCCGACGGACGACCTGCGCCGCCGCGTCCAGGCCAGCGTGGCGATGCTCACCGCGGCCCGCGAGATCCGCATCAGCTCGGACGCCGGCACCGACATCACCATGGGCCTCGGCCAGTTCGGCGCCGGCGGTGGCTGGGGCCTCACCAGCGGCCCCGGCACGCACGGCCACCTGGGCTCGGGCCTCGCCGCGATCTACCCGAACGAGGGCAGCGCGAACGGGCGGTGGGTGATCGACGCCGGCGACATCATCTTCCCGTTCAAGACCTACGTGACGGCACCGATCACCGTGGACGTCGTCGACGGGTTCATCCGCTCGATCGAGGGACCCGGCGCGGACGCCGAGCTCTACCGCGACTACCTGGAGAGCTGGGGCGACCCCGAGGGCTTCGCCATGTCACACATCGGCTGGGGCCTGAACGAGAAGGCGCGCTGGAACGCGCTCGCCCTCCTCGACCGCTCCGCCACCCAGGGGATGGACGGCCGCTGCTTCGCCGGGAACGTGCTGTTCTCCACCGGCCCCAACAACGAGGCCGGCGGCAGCCGGTTCACCCTCGCCCACTCCGACGTCCCCGTCCGCCGCTGCAGCGTCTGGCTGGACGGCCGCCAGATCCTCGACCGCGGCCGGTTCGTCGTCGACGAGCTGCGGGTGGACGACGGCGCGGCCCGCCTTTCCGCCCCGCTGGTCGGCGCGTCCTGAACCACACCGGCGTGTCCTGAGCGACGTCGCCGCGTCCTGAACCACAGCGCCGGTCACCGTCCTGGCCGGTCACCGCATCGAGGAGCACCCGTGACCACCGAAGCCATCGAGAGCCCCGCCCCGGCGGCCCCGCCCGCCGCGCCGGCGCCGCTGCTCGGCCCGCTGTCCTGGAACCTCGTCTACGTCGACGACCTGGCCGCGATGCGCGCCTTCTACGAGGGTGTTCTCGGCCTGCCGGTGAAGAACGCCTCGCCGTACTTCGCCGCCTACCACACCGGCGGCTGCACCCTGGAACTGATGGCCCGCCGGGACAACGGCCCAGCCAGCGGCAGTGCGTCGCGGGGCTGGGAGCGCAACCGCGTCCTCATGTCGTTCAAGGTCGAGAACATGACGGCGGTCATCGCCGAGCTGACCCGCCGCGGGGCCACCCTGCTGCACGGTCCGTCGCCGACGGTCGCCGCCGACGGCCTGCCACCGGAGGGCCAGGTCGCCCAGTTCATCGATCCCGAGGGCAACATCTTCGAGCTCTGTGACGAGCCGCTGTTCTTCTGAACCCAGCGCTTGAACCCAGCGCTTCTGAACCCATACGAGGGGTGATGACGTGAGCATCAGCGTTCCCGAGCAGGCCCCGGCCGACGAGTCGGTTCCGGTGCGCCGCGCCACACCGACCGCCGCCGGGGCCGCCATGGCCAACCAGCTCGCCGAGCAGACCCGCGACCAGGTCGACCGGGCCGAGGCCCCGCCGCGCCGGGCCCGGCCCTGGCAGCGCTACCTGGAGGCGGACCTGGGCCTGCGCGAGTACTGGTACCCGGCGGCCCTGGCCAGCGAGCTCCCCGAGGGCGGCACCCACAAGGTGACCATGCTCGGCGAGGAGATCCTGCTGGTCCGCAAGAACGGGAAGCTCTACGCGGTGGAGGACCGCTGCGCCCACCGCGGCACCCGGTTCTCCGAGCGGCCGCTGGTCCTGTCGGAGGACACGATCACGTGCTGGTACCACACGTGGACCTTCGACATGGAGAACGGCGACCTGCGCTGCATCCTGAACGAGCCGGACAGCGCGCTGGCCGGCAGGACCGGTGTGCGGGCCTATTCGATCGTCGAGGCCAAGGGCCTCGTCTTCGTGTACATCGGTGACCGCGAGCCGCCGCCGCTCGAAGCGGACGTCCCGGCGAGCTTCCTGGCCGCCGACACCGTGATGCACTACGGCGAACCGACCGTCATCCGGGCGAACTGGCGGCTCGCGCTGGAGAACTCGTTCGACCCGGGGCACCACTTCATCCACAACTGGTCGCCCTACGTCATCGAGTCGGGATTCCCGATGACCTTCGGCTACGTGGCGAAGAAGGGCGAGGAGGCCGGAGAGGTCACCTACGTCGTCGACGCCCCCGGGCCGAAGGGGTTCTCCCGCTGCACGGCGACCACCGAACTCATCTTCTCCGCTGTCATCCCGGGCAGGAACGGCCGTCCGGACACCACCTACACCGCGCCCGCCGCGGTCGGGAAGGACCGCGAGGAGCTGATCGCCTCGTTCCTGGCCATGCCGCCGATCGAGGTCGGGATCTGGCTGCCGTCGTGCAACGAGACGGTGAACTTCCCCTCCGACATGATCACCTTCGACTGGCTGGTCCCCATCGACGAGAACCACACCCGCTCCTTCATGATCGGCGCGAAATCGTGTGCCACCGAGGAGGAGGCGCAGGCCTGGCAGGGCGAGACCGGGCACGCCGAGTGGTACGTGCCCACCGTCGAGAAATTCCTCATCGACGACAACAAGGCCCGGGAAAGCATGCAGACCTTCTACGAGAAGGAGAACGGCTGGGACCGGGAGCGGCTCTACCGGCCCGACCTGGAGATCACCATGTTCCGGAAGTTCTTCAGCGAGCACGCCCGCGACATCCAGACCCCCGACAAACTCGTCAGCCCGCGTAGTCGGCGCAACCCGACCCGGGGCCGGTCCTGATGACCGCCGTCGAATCCGCTCCGCCCGCCGTGGGGACGGGTGCCGCCGCGGTGCCGCTGCCCGGCGCGTTGCTGGCCGGCAAGGTGGCGCTGGTCGTCGGCGGTACCCAGGGCATCGGCATCGGGATCGCCCGCGCGTTCCTCGCCGCCGGCGCGCGGGTCGTCGTCGCCGGCCGCGACAAGGCCCGCATGGACGCGGTCGTCGAGGATCTCGCCAGCACCGCCGGCCCGGCAGCCCCCGGCCTGGCCGCCCCCGGAGCGGAGCGGGTCACCGGCATCCAGGTGGACGTCCTGGACGTCGCCGCGAACACCGCCGTGGTCGAGGCGACCGTGGCCCACTTCGGGGCGCTGGACATTCTCGTCACCGTCGCCGGGGTGTTCCGCCCCGCCGAGCTGGTGGAGGTGACCGAGGAGGACTTCGACGCCCAGATCGACCTCAACCTCAAGGGCACCTTCTTCAGCGCCCAGGCCGCCGCGCGGTACTTCCTCGCCGACAGCCGCCCCGGGAAGATCATCACGGTGAGCTCGACCGCGGGGCGGCGGGCCTTCCCCGGCTCGTCGGTCTACGGGGCGAGCAAGGCGGCCGTCGAACATCTGACGAAGGTGTTCGCCGGTGAGCTGGCGCCGCACGGCATCAACGTCAACTGCCTCGTGCCCGGCAGCATCCAGACCCCGACGAACTGGCTGCTGAACCGGCCGGGTGCGGCCGAGGAGTCGGCGGCGGCGACACCGGCCCGCCGCAACGGGCTGCTCGTCGACATGGGCGCCGCCGCGGTCTACCTCGCGTCGGGCGCGTCCGACTTCGTCCACGGCGCGGCCCTGGTCGTCGACGGCGGTGTCGCGGCAGTCGGCTGAGGCCGCCCGACGTCGCCTGGCCGCACCCGCGGCGTCCGCGGCGTCCGCGGCGCCCGTCCGCCCCCGCCCCCGTCCCCGAACTTCTCGAAGGAGGCCACACGGCATGCCACTCGGAGCGATCAGCTGGAACCTCGTGTGGACCCACGACATCGGCCCGATGACCGCCTGGTACCGCGACGGCCTGGGCCTGAAGGTCCTGTCGACCACCGAGCAGTCGGCGGTGTTCGACACCGGGCCCTGCATCCTGGTGCTCATCGGCCGGCACGACAACGGCCCGTCCGCGAACCCGCCGCTCAGGGGCTGGGAGCGCAACCAGGTCCTGTTCACCTTCAAGGTCGACGACATGGACGCGGAGCTCGCGGAGCTGGCCGAGCGTGGTGTCGAGCCGATCCACATCGCGCCGGTCGTCATCGACGGGGTGGACACGCCGCGCTGGCGGGTCGCCCAGCTCATGGACCCCGAGGGCAACATCGTCGAGCTGTGCGACGAGCCCGTCCGCTGGCATCCGCACATCCATGCCTGACGGACACCAGGCGCCGGCAGGCAGTCCCGGAGACGGGAACGTGGCCGGGTCCGGGTCCGGGTCCGTGGCCGTGGCCGGCGCCGGCGCCGGTTCGGCGCTCGCCGAGCTCGACCGGCTCCGCGCCCGGTTCGCGGCCGCCGGCATGGTCGGGCGGGTCGGCTGGGGGAGCAGCCCCGCTGTCGTCGTCGTCGACCTGATCCGTGGTTTCACCGACCCGGCCTCGCCGCTCGGCGGCGACCTGAGCGCGGTCGTCGAGGCGACCCGCGCGCTGGTCGACGCCGCCCGGCGGGCCGGGGCGCCCGTCTACTGGGCCGAGGTCGCCTACGCCGCGGACCTCAGCGACGCCGGAGTCTGGCCACGCAAGATCAGTGCCCAGCGGATCCTGGTCGAGGGCGGCGAGTGGACCCGCCTCGACGCCCGGCTCAGCCGCCGGCCCACCGAACCACGGGTCGTCAAGAAGCACGCGTCGGCGTTCCTCGGCACCGACCTCGCCACCCGGCTGCGCCGTGACGGCGTCGACACGATCCTCGTCGCCGGCTGCACGACCAGCGGCTGCGTGCGGGCCACGGTGGTGGACGGCTGCGGGCTCGGCTTCCGCCCGATCGTCGTGCGCGAGGCCGTCGGCGACCGCTCGCCGCTGGTGCACGAGGTCAGCCTGTTCGACATGGATGCCAAGTACGGCGACGTGGAAGAGCTCACCCAGGTCGTCGACATCCTGGCGGCCCGGGCCGCGGGGCTGGTGCGTGACCGGGGCGCGGCATGAGTGTGCCGGCCACCGCCGCGCCCGCGCCCACACCCGCCGGCCCCGGCCCCGGTCTCGGCCCGGGCCCCGGCACCGAGCGCCGTCCGTCCGCGGGAGCGCTCGCCGGCCTGGTCGCGACATCCTGCCGCGTGCTGGCCGCCGACGGGCAGGACCACTTCTGCTTCGGGCATGTCAGCGCCCGCGGGGCCGGCGGGAGCATCCTGGTCAAGGCGGTCGGGCCGTCGCTGGCCCGGGTCGACGCGGCCCACATCGCCGAGATCGGCCCGGACGGGGCGGTCCACACCCCTGGCCTGCGCCCGCACGAGGAGACCGCGCTGCACCTCGGCGTGTACGCCGCCCGGCCCGACGTCGGCGCCGTCGTGCACACCCATCCGCTGGCGGTGCAGAGCGCGACGACCCTCGGCCCGTTGCCCGACGGCGTCTACAGCCAGGACGAGGTGCCCTTCGCCGCCGGCCTGGCCTGGTACGACGACGCGGATCTCGTCGCTGACCGGGCCCGCGCCGAGGCGTTCGCCGAGTGCCTGGGCACCGCCCGCGGCGCACTGCTGCGGTCACACGGCCTCGTCACCGTCGGCGCGGACGTCGCGGAGGCCACAGCACTCGCCCTGCTGCTCCACCGGGCCGTCGCGGTGCGGCTCGCGGCCCTGGCGGTCGGCCAGCCGCGCCCGCTTCCGCCTGTCACCCTCGACCGGCTGTGGGGCGCCTTCGAAGCCGGCCACCGCGGCCGGATGACCGCGATCTGGGCGGATGCCTGCGCCGCGCTCGGCGCCACGGCCACGGCCACGGCCGGTGCTGGTGCCGGGCCCGAGGAGGAGCGATGAGCACAGGGAACGGCACCCGGTGGGTCCACCCGACGTCGCTCGGCGAGGCGCTCGCGGAGCTGGCCGTGCCGGGCAGCAGGCCGGCGGCGGGCTGCACCCAGCTGGCCTTCGCGCTGGCCGACCCGCGGCGGCGCCCGGACCGGCTCGTCGCCCTCGGCGGCGTCCCGGAACTGTCCGCCGTCCAGCGGATGAGCTGGGCCGACGGCCGGGGCACCCTCGTGCTCGGCAGCGCGGTCACGCACGCGCGGGCCGCGGCCGACCCGCAGGTGCGGGAAGCCGTGCCGGTGCTCGCCGACGTCTTCTCGCGGGTCGGTAACGTCCGCGTTCGCGCGATGGCCACGGTGGGCGGTGTCCTCGCCGGGGCGGTCTACGCGTGGGACCCCCCGACGGTGCTGCGCGCGCTCGGCGCCCGGGCCCGCCTGGATGGCCCGAACGGGCGACGCACCGTGCCCCTCGACGACTTCTACCCCGACCCCGGTCGCACCGTGATCGACGCCGGGGAACTGCTCACCTCGGTGGAGATCGACGTCCCGCCGCCGCGCACCGTCGGCCGCTACCTGACGCTGAAGACCCGCTCGGCCGAGGACTCGTCCTGCCTCGGTGTGGCGGCGGTGCTCGGCTTCGACCCGTCCGGCCGGTGCGTGCGGGCCCGGCTCGCGGTCGGCAGCGCGACGCCGGCGCCGGTCGGCTTCCCCGAGCTCGACGCGCTGCTGCTCGGCGAGGGCCCCGGCTCCAGCTCGGCGAAGGCTGTCGCGGACGGCTATGCGGAGCGGGTGACCTGCGTCGACGACCTGCGGGCCGGCGCCGCCTACCGGGTCGAGATGGTCCGGGTGCTCGTGCGCCGGGCGATCACCGCCGCGTTCGAGGACGGCCCGGCGTGAGTGACCCGCGAGCGAAGGTCACCGGCCGGCTGCCGCTGCTCGGCGACGGCCTCGACGGCACCGCCGGCGGCGCGGCCGACCCGGGCCCCGGCCTCCTGCATGCCCGGCTGCTCACCGCGGACGTCGCCCACGCCCGGCTCGCCGTCGACACGACCCCCGCCCGCGGGCTGCCCGGCGTCACCGCGGTGTTCTCCGGCCGCGAGCTCGAGGCCGCCCTCGGGGGACGTCCCCTGCGGTTCGGGCCGGTGCTGCGCGACCAGCCGCCGCTGGCCGTCGAACGGGTCCGGTACGCCGGCGAGCCGGTGGCGGTCGCGCTCGCCGCGGATCCCGACGACGCCGACGAGGCGCTGCGCCGCATCACGGTCACCTACGACCCGCTTCCGCTGGTCACCGACCCCATAGCCGCGCTGACCGGCGCGACCACCGATGTCGGCACGTCCGCCGTTACCGGTACGTCCGCCGTTGCCGGCACGGTGCTGCACCCGCGGGACGGCGCCCCGTCGGCGGCGTTTCCCGAGATCCGCCTCCGCCGCGGCGCGGGCACGAACCTGGTGAACCACTTCGTGATCCGCAAGGGGGACGCACCCGGCGCCCTCGCCCGCGCCGAGCACGTCTTCACCGACACGTTCACCACCCCCGCGATGCACCATGCGGCGCTGGAGAACCACGTCGCCGTCGCCGTGCCCGACGCGCAGCGGATCGTCGTCTGGTCGGCCACCCAGACGCCCTACAAGGTGCGGGTGCAGCTCGCCGAGCTGCTTGGCCTGCCCCTCGACCGGGTGGTGGTGCGCACCCTCCACCTGGGGGGTGCCTTCGGCGCCAAGTGCTACGCCAAGATCGAGCCGCTGGCCGCCTGCCTCGCCCGGGTGACGGGACGTCCCGTCCGGGTGTGCCTCGACCGCGCGCAGACGTTCACCACCATCACCCGGCACGCGACCCGCGCCACGATCGAGACCGGTGTCCGCGCCGACGGGCGTATCACCGCCCGCCGGGTCACCGCCTGGTTCGACGCCGGCGCCTACGCCGACATCAGCCCCCGAGTGATCAAGAACGGTGCCTATGGCTACGGCGGGCCGTACGACATCGCCGACATCTGGGTCGACGTCTACGCCGCCTACACCAACCGGCCGCCGGCCGGCGCGTTCCGCGGCTACGCCTCGCCGCAGGCCGCCTTCGCCTACGAGGGGCAGACCGAGCTGATCGCCCGCCGGCTCGGCGTGCCGGCCAGTCAGGTCCGGCGGGTGAACCTGCTGCGCGACGGGTCCCGCAACGTCACCGGCGAGACGATGACCGACTGCCACTACGACACCCTCCTCGACGTCGCCGAGCACGCCCTGGCTGACGGCGCCCTCGCTGGCGGCGCCCTGCCCGACGGTGCCCCGGACGCCGGCCTGGGAGGCGACGCCGATCCGCCGGTGGGCCAGTGCCTGCGCGGGCGGGGCGTGGCGCTGACCGTCAAGGGCACCAACACCCCGTCCGTCTCCCAGGCCGCGGTGCTGCTGAACCGCGACGGCAGCCTCCAGATCCTCACCAGCACCGTCGAGATGGGCCAGGGCGCCCACCTCGCGCTGACCCGGCTGGCCGCCGAAGCCCTCGGCATCGAGGAGCGGATGATCTCCGTCAGCCTGCCCGACACCGACACCACCCCGTACGACCAGCAGACCAGCTCGTCGCGCTCGACGATCGCGATGGGCGGCGCGGTCCGCGACGCCTGCGCGAACCTGCTCGGCCTGCTCACCCGGCTCGCCGCCGACCACTGCGGCGTCCCCGCCGAACAGGTGCGGGCCGGCGGCGGCCAGGTGCGGGCCGGCGCGACGTCCTACGGCTATGGCGAGCTGGTCACCGTGCTGCGCGCCGGGCAGCTGCGCTGCGAGGGGGCGTACGCCTCCCAGGGCGGCCTGGACCATGAGACCGGGCAGGGCATCGCGTCGTCCCGCTGGCATCAGGCGAGCGGCAGCGCCGAGGTCACCGTCGACGTGGAGACCGGCCGGGTCCGCGTGCTGCGCTACCACGCGGCGGTGTGGGCGGGCCGGGTCGTCAACCCGGTCGAGGCGCGGATGCAGGTCGAGGGCGCGGTGCTGCTCGGCCTCGGCTCGGCGCTCGGTGAGGAGCTCGGCCTCGGCCCGGACGGCGGGCAGGCCCAGCGCACCCTCCTCGACTACCGGCTGCCGGCCCTGACCGACCTGCCGGTGATCACCGTCGACCTGCTCGGCGGCCCCGACGACGAGATCCACGGCCTCGGCGAGACCGCCGTCCCGCCGGTGGCCCCCGCGGTCGCCGCCGCCGTCGCCGACGCGACCGGGGTCGTCATCACCGACCTCCCGCTGCGCCCGGACCGGGTGCTCGCCGCGCTGCGTGCCTCCCGCGGCTTCGCCGCGGCGGTTCCCACCAGCGGCGCGGCGGTTCCCACCAGCGGCGCGGCGGTGTTCCGGGACGACGTCCACCCGCTTCAGCTGCCCGCGGCCCAGCGGGCCGAGCACGAGAGGACTCCGCGATGACGGTCGACCGCGACCCGCGACTGCCACTGTGCCTGGTCGTGAACGACGACGAGGTCGAGGTCCGCCCACGCGGCCACCACACCCTGCTCGACGTCCTGCGCCGGGAGCTCGACCTGGTCGGCGCCCGCCCCGGCTGCACCGTCGGGGCCTGCGGATCCTGCACGGTGCTGCTCGACGACGAACCGGTCAGCTCCTGCCTGCTGCCCGCCCAGCTGGTCGGCACCCGCCACGTGCGCACCATCGAGGGCCTCGAAAGCCTCGCGGTGCCCGGCAGCCTGCACCCGGTGCAGCAGGCGTTCATCGACCACACCGCGTTCCAGTGCTCCTACTGCACCCCCGGGTTCATCCTGACCGCGACCGCGCTGCTCACCCGCGAGCCGGACGCCTCCCGCGAGCGCATCCAGGCAGAGCTCGCCGGCAATCTGTGCCGCTGCGGCAGTTACGTCAAGATCATGGACGCCGTCCTGGACGCCCGCGACCGCCTGCGAGGCCACCACGACGACGGCTCCCCGTACGACGGCTCCCCGTACGGCGGTGCTCCACACAACGGCACGGCTGACCAGCAGACGGCTGACCAGCGCGTGGCTGACCGAGGCACGCCTGACCGAGGCACGGTGGCACAACCGTGACCGGCGCGGGGACCGTGCGGACCGCCGGGCGCAGGGTGGCTGTGGGCGACGCGCGGGACCGTACCGTCGGGCGCTTCCCGTACGTCATCGACATGGTCCCGTCTGGCTGCCTGCACGCAGTGCTGGTACGCAGCCCGCATGCCCACGCCGAGATCCGTGCCGTCGACACCACCGCCGCGCGGGCCACCCCCGGCGTCGTCACCGTCGTCACCGGCGAGGACCTGCGCCGCTGGGCCGACCAGCCTGACGGGCCGTTCCCCTACTACGGCCCGGTGCTGCCCGACCGGCCGGTGCTCGCGATCGGCCGGGTCCGCTTCGCCGGCGAGCCCGTCGCCGCCGTCATCGCCCGCGACGTCGACACCGCCCGCGCCGCCGCCGCCGCGATCACCGTCGACTACGCGGTGCTGCCCGCCGTGTTCACCCCCGACGCGGCGATGGCCCCCGACGCCCCCGTCCTGCACGACCACGTGCCGACCCGGGATGTCATGACCTTCCCCGACCTCGTCCTGCACACCGAGGACGGCGGCAACGTCTGCAACCACTTCCGGCTGCGCCGCGGGGATGTCGACGCCGGGTTCGCCGCCTCCGACCACATCCTCGCGCATGAGTTCCGCACCCCCCAGCAGCAGCACGTCCCGCTCGAACCGCACGTCACGATCGCCACCGTCCGCGGGGCCGAGGTCGACATCTGGACGTCGGCCGCCTCCCCGTTCACCGTGCGCAGCCAGGTCGCGGAGACGCTGCGGCTGCCCGAGAGCCGGGTGCGGGTGCGGGTCCTCAACGTCGGCGGCGCCTACGGGGCGAAGACCTACCCGCGGCTCGAACCGCTGGTCGCCGTCCTCGCCTGGGCGGTGCGCGGACGTCCCGTGCGCGTCGAGCTGACCCGCGCCGAGGAGTTCGCCACCGTCGCCCGGCACAGCTCGGTGGTCCGCATCCGCACCGGTTTCCGCGCCGACGGGACCCTGCTCGCCCGCCGCGTCGAGGTGCTGTGGGGCGCCGGCGCCTACGCCGACATCTCCCCGCGGACCATCAAGAACGGCGGCTACAGCGCCGCCGGGCCGTACGACATCCCGAACGTCTCCATCGACTCCTACGCGGTCTACACCAACACCACCCCGTCGGGGGGGTTCCGCGGCTACGCCATCCCCCAGGTGGCCTGGGCGTACGAGAACCACACCGACCTCATCGCCGAACACCTCGACCTCGACCCCGCCGACCTGCGCCACCGCACCCTGCTCCGACCGGGGGATGCCTTCGCCACCGGCCAGGTCGTCGAGGACTTCCACCTCGCCGCCCTCCTCGACACCGCCCGCGACCGCATCGGCTGGAAACCCGGCCCGGCCGCCTCCCGGCGCGTCGTCGTCGCCCCCGGCCTCGTGCGCGGCAAGGGCGTCGCGACCATCCTCAAGACGACCGTGACGCCGTCGACGTCCACGGTGGCCCTGAAGCTGGACGAGGAGGCCAACCTCACCGTCGTCTGCTCCACCGTGGAGATCGGCCAGGGCGCGCGGACCGTCCTCGCCCAGCTCGCGGCCGACGCGACCGGCGTCCCGCTGCACCGGGTGCACGTGACCTACCCCGACTCCGCCGTCACCGCCTGGGACCAGACCACCAGCTCGTCGCGCTCCACCCTGATGATGGGCGTCGCCGTCGAACGGGCCGGCGCGAAACTGCGCGGCGAACTCGCCCGGCACGCCGGCACGCTGCTCGGCGTACCCGCCGCGGCGGTCGACGTACGCGCCGACCGGATCCGCTGCGACCTCGGCCCCGGGCTCAGCTACGCCGAACTGCTCAGCCGGACGAAACTCGGCGGCCTCACCGTCTCCGAGGTGCACGCCAGCGACGGCGGCCTCGACCCCGAAACGGGCCAGGGCGTCGTGACGCCGCACTTCTACCACGCCGCCGCGGCCGCCGAGGTCGAGGTCGACCTGGAGACCGGCGCCGTGCGCGTCGTCGACCTGCACGTCGAGTCGTACGCCGGGCGGGTCATCCACCCCACCTTCGCCGAGCTCCAGTGCGAGGGAAACGTCGCCTTCGGGGTCGGCCAGGCCCTGTCCGAGGCGATGGTGTGGGGCGGCGAGACGGGCGCGCTGCTCAACGACAGCCTGCTCGACTACCGCATCCCGTCGGTGCGCGACCTGCCGGAGACGTTCACCGTCGGGATGACCGAGGACCCCGCCGGTCCGGAGGGTGCCCGCATCCACGGCCTGGGGGAGACCGGCTCCCCGGCCGTCCCCGCCGCCATCGGCAACGCCGTCGCCGAAGCTCTCGGCACCCACATCCACGAGTTGCCCCTGCACCCCGAACGCGTCTGGGCCACCGCCCGGCACCGGCAGACCGGGTCCGGCAACGGGACCACCGGATAGCCGATCTCGCAGCCGTCGAGATCGGCATCGGCAGGCGGTTCCGACGAGGCGATGAAGGACCACTGCTGGCATCGGCACGGGCGGCCGTACGGCCGCCTCCACGAGGAAGCCCTCACCGACCTCTACGACGCCGTCAACCTGATGATGGAGTTCGTCGCGGCGCTCTGATCCTCGCCGGCCCGCTACCGTGACCGGTGTGGACCTGGGCGGCGCCGAGTCTCGCACCCGCTTCGCGGCGGCGCGGGTCGCCCGGTTGGCGACGGTCAGTGCGGCCGGCCAGCCGCATCTGGTGCCCGTCACCTTCGCACTGGACGGCGACCGGGTCGCCATCGCCGTCGACCACAAGCCGAAGCGTTCCACGGCGCTGCGGCGGCTGGCCAACATCACCGCCAACCCGCAGGTCAGCCTCCTCGTCGACCAGTACTCCGACGACTGGGACGCCCTGTGGTGGGTGCGGGCGGACGGTCACGCCCGGATCGTCGACGGGGGAGCGGAGGGTTCGCCGGCGGCGGCGCGGAGAGCGGCCGTCCGCGGCCTGGTGGCGAAGTACCAGCAGTACCAGGCCCACCCCCCGAGCGGGCCAGTGATCCTGGTGCAGATCGACACCTGGCGCGGCTGGGCGTTCACCACACCGGGGAGGTAGCCGGGCGGGAGACCCGCCCGGCGGCCCGTCCGATCGGGCTACGGGTCAGGGCACCTCGAGGTTGCCGTCGATCATCGGCAGGTGCTGGAGGTGCTTCGCGTTGGACGCGATCGCGATCAGCGCCAGGGCCTGCGCGTAGGCGACCTTCCCCGCCTCGTCGAGCGCGTCGACGTCGACGTCGGCCAGGACCTCGACGGAGAAGCGCAGATACTCCTTCGAGTCGAACTCGGTGCCGTCCCCGACCAGGGAGGGGACACGGGGTGGAAGAGCACGTTTCGCCATGCCTCCATGGTGCGGGTTCGACGAGGCCGTCGTCGCCCCGAATCGCCGGATGCGTCCCCGGTACACCCGGCGCTGATCGACAGCTGTCTGGCGGCACCCAGGCCGGTCTCTGGGCGGTGATGTCACCGGGAGAGAACGACACCACCTCCGCTAGCGTGGCGGGACTGAACGAGGGGGATCAGATGCGGCACCTGACCGGGCGGTGGCGAATCGTGGAGATGGATCTGTGGGACCAGGACGCAATCGACCTGGTTGCCCCGGGGTTCATCGAGTTCACGCCGGACGGCTTCGGCCAGCTTGGGTTCATCGCTGTCGGCGGTGATCTTGACTGCCGCACCACCATCCGGGACGGCCGGCCGTTCGTCGAGTTCAGCTGGGTCGGCGATGACGACGGCCACGAGGTGAGCGGGCGCGGCTGGGCCGCGCAGGACGCCGATGGCGCACTGAGCGGGCACCTGTACTTCCACCGGGGAGACGACTCCGGCTTCCGTGCGACGCCCCTCACCGCCGCCCAGGAGGGACGACGGCGTTGAGTTCCTACCAGTACTACGAGTTCCTCGCCGTCGATCGGCCGCTCGACGCGAAGGCGCAGGCTGAGATGCGCGCGCTGTCCAGCCGTGCGCAGATCACCGCCACCAGCTTCGTGAACGAGTACCACTGGGGCGACTTCAGCGGCAGCCCAGAACAGCTGATGCAGAGCCACTACGACGCGCATCTGTACCTGGCCGACTGGGGAACCAGACGCGTCATGTTCCGTCTGCCAACCCGCCTGCTCACCCTGAGCACGGTCGAGCCGTACTGTGTCGATAACCGGGTGACGGCTTGGGTGAAAGGCAGACACCTCGTTCTCGAACTCGTGAGCGAGGACGACGCCGGCGAGGAGGATCTCGAACCCGACGGTTTGCTTTCCTCCCTCGTCGGTGTCCGTGCCGAGCTCGCGGCCGGCGACCACCGTGGCCTCTACCCGGCCTGGCTGGCCGGCTACGGCACCTGGGAGCGCGACGAACACGCATGTGACAGCGAGGAGGACGCACACCTCGAACCACCGGTGCCCGTCGGGCTGGGAACGCTCACGGCACCCCAGCGTGCCCTGGCCGACTTTCTTCGTCTCGACGAGGACCTGCTCGCGGTCGCGGTCGAGAACAGCAGGCCCCTCGATGAGACCACCGGCGATGCCGAAGGGCTCGCCATCTGGCTGGGAAACCTGACCACGGCCGAAAAGAACCGGCTACTCCTGCGAGTGGTCACGAAGGACGCACAGACGCGCGGGCCGGCAGAGCCAGGCAGTGGTTCCGCGTGCGTGAGTCCCCGGAGCCGCGACGGGGTCAGCAGCAGGGAACCGAGTGGCGCGGCGTAACGACCTGGGTGCGCAGGCCGCGACCCCTGCTCCTGGGACCGATGGTCCTTCGGCAGGTGTCGCGGCCCGCCAGCTCGCGCGGCGTGTCTGGAACCTGGAGGGGTCAGGCACGCCGCCGGCTACCATCCGCCAGCCTTATGGAAGCTGAGCGCCCAGTGACTGGGGGTTGGTGGTCAGGCGCAGGAACCCGCCGGTCGTCGGCAGTGAACCGTCCGCTGCGCGGGCACCCCGGGCGCGGGTGTCGTCGACGCTGACGAAACTCGCGGCGCTGTAGGAGCCACCCAGCGTCCACGAGTTGCCGGCGGCGTTCGTCCCGCTGCCGATGTTCGCGGGCGTCCTGTTGTTGACCGACAGGTTCGCCCTCAGCGTCGAGGAGGACAGCGAGAAGTAGAAACCGGCCCCGCCGTTGCCGTACGCGGTGTTCGAGGTCAGCTGCAGCGTCCCGGGATTACCGTTCTCGGTGAACCCGTTGCTGGTGTTCGCCCACGCGGCGCTGGTGCGTACGACATGTGCGACGGCCGGCCGCGGGTTACTGCCACCGCCGAGCTTGAAGCCGTTCCCGTTGCCGGTGAAACCGCCGATGTTCCACCGGTTCACCCCGTTCCCGTACGCCCACGAGTTCTCGATCGTCACCGGGCTGGTGTAGGCCCACAGGTCGAGGCCGTCGTCGGAGTTGTTGAAGACCCGGACGTTGCGCACGATGTTCCCGGTGCCCGAGCCGAACTTGACGCCGATGCCGTCCGCGTTCTGGCCGCCGGTCGCGTTGTCGTGGTTGTCATGGCTGTCGACGTTCTCGATGAGGTTGTCGCTGGTGCCCT
This sequence comes from Parafrankia sp. FMc2, assembly GCF_041008525.1. NCBI lineage: Bacteria > Bacillati > Actinomycetota > Actinomycetes > Frankiales > Frankiaceae > Parafrankia > Parafrankia sp. FMc2. The sequence continues at coordinate 26,889 of NZ_JBFLUG010000100.1, forward strand.
GACCGGTCAGGTCGAGGCCGGTGTTCTGGTTGTCGTGGATGTCGAGGTGCCGGAACCTCGTGTGGTGCACCGTCTGCGCGTACAACGCCTGCTGGGGTGAGTTCCGCAGCTCGAGGTTCTCGAAGTCCCAGTAGGACGCGGTGGTGATGATCAGCTTGGTGGTGGAGGGCAGCCGGCTGCCGTCGAGCACGGCGTGTTCGTTGCCGTACGACGTCAGGACGATGCGGTTCGCGGCCGTCCCGCTGTTCGTGATGCCGATCCTGGCGGTCGGCTGGTACACCCCGGCGCGCAGGGCGATGACGTCCCCGGGACGCGCCGCGCTGACCGCGCGCTGCACCGTGGCGAAGGGGGCGGCGAGTGTGCCCTGGGCCGAGTCGTTTCCGGTGGGGGAGACGACGATCGTCGGGGTCAGGGTCCCCGCGGCGCCGCCGCCGGGCGGTGGGGACGCCGGCGGGCTGGGCGGCGTGGTGCCGGCGGGGGGCGTGGTGCCGGCGG
>NZ_JBFLUG010000101.1:0-27157 GCF_041008525.1 Parafrankia sp. FMc2
GGGCGGGGCTGCAACGGGCGTCCTGCGCGTCCGGGTGACGCCACGACCGGACACCGGCGCGGCCGCGGCCGGCGCCGACGGGCCCACGGTCACGGTGGCGCTCCGGCTGTACGACGGCGCGGGTGTGCCCGTCGCCGCCGTCGAGGCGCTGCGGCTGCGTCCGATCAGCCCGGAGCAGGTCGGTGCCGCCGCGCGCGGCGGCCTGCGCGAGGACCTCTACCAGGTGCGTTGGGAGCCGGCTCCGGCCACGGCGACCAGCCCCGCATCCCGCCCGGCCGCCGCGCGCTGGGGCTGGGTCGGGCCGTGGGAGGCCCCGTCCGAGGAGGAGCCGGGTGGCATCGCCGCGGCGGTGCGCGCCGCCGGCGTCGAGGTCGTCGGCTACGCCGACCTGGCCGCGCTCGGCGCCGCCGGGTCGGTACCCGAGGTGGTGCTGACCGCGTTCACCGACCAACCGGCCGACCCCGGCCCGGTGGACGCGCGGCGGGCGACCGCCCGCGCCCTGGACCTGCTCACCACCTGGCTGGCCGACGGGCGCCTCGCCGACACGCGGCTGGTCCTGCTCACCCGCGGCGCGATCGCCGCCAGTGCCCCGGCGGACGTTCCGGGCGACGCGCCGGCCGCCGGGGGCGGGGACCTCACGCACGCTCCGTTGTGGGGACTGGTCCGCTCCGCGCAGGCGGAGTACCCCGGCCGGTTCCTGCTGCTGGACGTCGCCGGCGAGGACGCCTCCCCGCCGGCGGTCGCCGCCGCCGTGGCCTGGGCCCTGGCCGCCGACGAACCCGCGCTCGCGGTCCGGGGCGGCGCCGTGCTCGTGCCGAGACTGGCCCGCGTTCCCGTCGCGGACGGTCCGGCTCCCACCAGCCCGACCGACGATGTGGCCGGGGCACACCGGGCGGAAACAGCGGGGTCCGTGATCTCGGCGGGTCGAGGGTCGGGAGCGGGGACGGTGCTCGTCACCGGCGGCACCGGCACCCTCGGCGCCCTGGCCGCCCGTCACCTCGTCACCCATCACGACGTCCGCCATCTGCTGCTGGTCAGCCGGCGCGGGGCGGACGCCCCCGGGGCCGCCGAGCTCATCGCCGAGCTCACCGGCCTCGGCGCCGAGCCCCGCGTCGTCGCCGCCGATCTGACCGACCCCGATGCCACCCGGGCCCTCGTCGACGCCATCCCGGCCGAGCGGCCGCTGACCGCCGTTGTCCACACCGCGGGCGTGCTGCACGACGCCACGCTCTCCGCCCTGACCCCGGACCAGCTCGACACCGTCCTGAAAGCGAAGATCGACACCGCCTGGAACCTGCACGAGGCGACCCGAGAGCAGCCGCTGGCCGCGTTCGTCCTGTACTCGTCGCTGGCCGGCACCGTCGGCACCGCCGGTCAGGCGAACTACGCCGCCGCCAACGCCTACCTCGACGCCCTGGCGCACCACCGTCGCGCGGACGGACATCCCGCCACCAGCCTGGCCTGGGGTCTGTGGGCCACCGGCGACGGCATGGACACGACTCTCACCGCGGCCGAACGATCCCGGATAGCCCGCACCGGGCTTGCCGCCCTCACCCCGGAGCAGGGACTTGCCCTGCTGGACGTCACGCTCACGCTGGACACGCCGGCCCTCGTGCCGGCTCGGCTCGACCTGGCCACCCTGCGCGGGCTGTACCAGCAGGCGCCCGAGGGCGCGGCGGCGCTGCCCGCGCTGCTTCGCGGCCTCGTCCGGGTACCGGCGCGCAGGCGGAGTTCGGCCCCGGCGACGGGCACGGCCGGTTCCACCGCCGGCACCGCCCTGGCCGCCCTGACCGGCCTGACCGGCCTGACCGACGACGAGCGTCGCGCCCGGCTGGAGGTGCTGGTGCGCCACGCTGTCGCGGGCGTGCTCGGGCACGCGGAGCACGCCGCCGTCGAGGTCGACCGGGGGTTCTCCGAGCTCGGGTTCGACTCGCTCACCGCCGTCGAGCTGCGCAACCGGCTCGACGCCGGCACAGGGCTGCGGCTACCCGCGACGCTGATCTTCGACTACCCGACCCCGCGGGCGCTCGTCGAGCACCTGTGGGCGCAGACCGCGCCGACCGCGGGCGGCTCCGGCGGCGGGCTCACCTCGCTCGCCGACCTGGACCGGCTGGAGGCGACGCTGGCCGGCCGCGCCCCCGACGACCAGTGGCGCCGGGACATCACCGCACGCCTGACCGCCCTGCTCGGCACGGTGACCGCGGCCGCGGCCGAGGCCGCCGGGTCGGACCGGCCTCGTGGCGGCGACGGGGCCGACGCCGCGCTGAGCGTGGCGGAGCTGCGCGCGGCAAGCAACGACGACCTCTTCAACCTGATCGACAACGATCTCGGGATCGCCTGACCGGCCCGGATGACCTTCCAAGGGAGCAACGCTGTCATGGCGGACGAGGACAAGCTGCGGGACTACCTGACCCGTGTGGTCGCCGAGCTGGCACAGACCCGCGCGCGGCTGCGCGAGGCGGAGTCCGCCGCGCTCGAACCGATCGCCATCGTCGGGATGGCCTGCCGGTACCCGGGCGGGGTGGAGTCCCCGGCCGACCTGTGGCGGCTGGTAGCCGAGGGGACGGACGCCATCGGCCCGTTCCCGGCCGACCGCGAGTGGGATGTCGACACGCTCTACCACCCGGATCCGGAGCACGCGGGCACCTCCTACGCCCGTGACGGTGGCTTCCTCTACGACGCCGCCGCGTTCGACCCGGCGTTCTTCGGGATCAGCCCGCGCGAGGCGCTGGCCGTCGACCCGCAGCAGCGGCTGCTGCTGGAGGTCGCCTGGGAGACGTTCGAACGGGCCGGGATCGACCCGACGTCGCTGCGCGGCAGCCGCACCGGCGTGTTCGCCGGCGTCATGTACGACGACTACGCGGGACGGCTGCTCGGCGGCATCCCGCCCGAGTTCGAGCCCTACCTGGGGGCCGGCAGTGCGGGCAGTGTCGCGTCCGGCCGGGTGTCCTACACGTTCGGGCTGGAGGGCCCGGCGGTCACCGTCGACACCGCCTGCTCGTCGTCACTGGTCGCCGTGCACCTCGCCGCGCAGGCCCTGCGCCGCGGCGAGTGCACGCTGGCGCTGGCCGGCGGGGTGACGGTGATGGCGACGCCGGGCACCTTCGTGGAGTTCAGCCGGCAGCGCGGCCTGTCACCCGACGGCCGCTGCAAGGCCTTCGCCGACGCCGCCGACGGCACCGGCTGGGGCGAAGGCGCCGGCCTGCTGCTCCTGGAGAAACTCTCCGACGCCCACGCGAACGGCCATCGGGTGCTCGCGGTGGTACGGGGCTCCGCGGTCAACCAGGACGGGGCCTCCAGCCAGCTCACCGCGCCGAACGGGCCGGCCCAGCAGCGGGTCATCCGGGCCGCGCTGGCGGACGCCCGACTGTCGGTGGTGGACGTCGACGCCGTCGAAGCCCACGGCACCGGCACCACCCTCGGCGACCCCATCGAAGCCCAGGCCCTCCTCGCCACCTACGGCCAGAACCGACCCGACAACCAGCCCCTCTACCTCGGCTCCATCAAATCCAACATCGGCCACACCCAGGCCGCCGCCGGCGCCGCCGGCCTCATCAAAATGACCCAGGCCCTCCAGCACGGCGTGCTGCCCGCCACCCTGCACGTCGACCAGCCGAGCAGCCATGTCGACTGGACCACCGGCCACATCCAGCTCCTCACCGAACCCACACCCTGGCCCGACGTCCACCGCCCCCGCCGCGCCGCCGTCTCCTCCTTCGGCATCAGCGGCACCAACGCCCACGTCATCCTCGAACAAGCCCCCGACCAGCCCGAGACCACGCCGGCACCGGCACCGGCACCAGAGCCGGAGCCGGAGCCGGAGCCGACGAGCCTGCCGTGGCTGCTCTCAGCCCGGTCTCGGCCTGCGCTGCGCGCACAGGCGGCCCGTCTCGTCACCGCGCTCGACGCGGGCTCCACCGACGCGGACGCCATCGGCCAGACGCTCGCCACCGGCAGGGCCGTCTTCGCGCACCGGGCCGCGGTCACCGCCACGGGGCCGGACGAGCGACTGGCAGCGCTGCGCGCGCTGACCGCCGACGAGGACGCCGACGGCCTGATCCGCGGGCCGCAGAGCGGGGTCGGTACCGCCCGCCCGCGAGTTGTCCTGGTGTTCCCCGGGCAGGGCGCACAGTGGCCGGGGATGGCCCGCGAGCTGGCCGCGACCAGCCCGGTCTTCGCCGAGCACCTGCGCGCCGCCACCGCCGCGCTGCGCCCGCATCTCGACGTCGACCTGTTCGCCCTGCTCACCGGCCCCACGGCGGCGGGAGAGGCGGGAGCGGCAGGAGCGGCAGGAGCGGCAGGAGCGGCGGACGGAGCCGCGCTGGAGCGGGTGGAGGTCGTCCAGCCGGCGCTTTTCGCGGTCATGGTCGCGCTCGCCGGCCTGTGGCGGCACCTTGGCGTCGCACCGGACGCGGTGCTCGGCCACAGCCAGGGGGAGATCGCCGCGGCCCACGTCGCGGGGGCGTTGAGCCTCGCCGACGCCGCGCGCCTGAGCGCCCTGCGGGCCCGGGCACTCACCCGCCTGGCCGGGCAGGGCGGGATGCTCTCGGTCGCCCTGCCCGTCGAGCAGACCGGCGAGCGCCTGACACCGTACGGCGACGCAGCGCACGTCGCGGCGGTCAACAGTCCGACGTCCACGGTTGTCTCCGGGACCGCGGCGGCACTCGACGCGCTCGCCGCCGACCTCACCCGGGACGGCATCCGGAGCAGGCGCGTCCCCGTCGACTACGCGTCGCACTCGCCGCAGGTCGAGGCGATCGCGGACGAGTTGCGGGCGGCGGTCGGCGGCGCCACCCCACAGCCGGCGTCGGTGCCGTTCCACTCGACTGTCACCGCCGGGCCGGTCGACACCACCGAGCTGGACGCCGACTACTGGTACCGCAACATCCGCGAGCCGGTCCGCTTCCACGAGACCGTCCAGGGGCTGCTGCGGGCCGGCCACCAGGTGTTCCTGGAGGTCAGCCCGCACCCGGTGGTGACGGTCGGCATCATCGAGACGGCCGAAGCCGAGGCCGCGGCCGGCGCCGCCCACGCAGCCGCCACGGTCGCGGTCGGGACGCTGCGCCGGGACGACGGCGGATGGCCCCGGTTCCTGGCCAGCGCGGCGGAGCTGCACACCCACGGCGTCGCGGTCACCTGGGCGGCGGCGCGTCCCGGCACGGCACGGCGTCCCCTGACCGTGGAGCTGCCCACCTACCCGTTCGAACGACGGCGCTTCTGGCTCGACCGGCCCGTCACCGCCGCCGGCGACCCGCTCGACCGGTGGCGCTACCGCGAGGTGTGGCGCCCGCTCGCCGGGCCGACGACCCGCCCACCGGCGCCGCCGGCCGCGGCACGGCCGACCGACCTGACCGGCTCCTGGCTGGTGGTCGCACCGACGGCGCTCGCGGACGGACCGCACGCCCGGTTCGTCACCGCGGCCCTCGTGGCACACGGCGGCCTGGCCCACCTGGTGCCCGTCGACCTGTCGGCCGGCGGCGTCGACACGGCCTGGTTCGCCGACCGGCTCGGAGCTGGCGAGACCGAAGACCTGCGTGGAGTGATCTCGCTGCTGGGTCTCGCGCCCGGCCACCACCCCGCGCACCCGGCGGTGCCCGCGGGCATCGCCGGCACCCTCGCACTCGTCCGGGCACTGGCGGACCACCCGCGTGGTGCACGGCTGTGGGCGGTGACCAGCGGCGCGGTGCGCACCGGCCAGCCGGACGACCCGACGCCGTCGCCGGAGCAGGCGCAGCTGTGGGGGCTCGGCCGCACCGTCGCGCTGGAGCACCCGGAGCTCTGGGCCGGCCTGATCGACCTGCCTCGTCTCACCGCCGAGTCCGCCGAGTCCGCCGAGTCCGCCGGGAGTGCCGGGGGTGCCGGGGACGACGCGGAGCGAGCCGGGTCCGATGTCGCTGAGCCGGCCGAGCTGTTCGCCCGCCTGCTGGCCGGCGGCACCGAGCGAGCCGACGACGCCGACGGCCTCGCCCAGGCCGGCGCCGAGAACACCGAGGACGCCGAGGACCAGGTGGCGTTGCGCTCCGCGGGCGGATTCGCCCGCCGGCTGGTGCGGGCCGGTCAGCTGGCTGCCGCCGCCGGCACCTGGCGCCCGCACGGCACCGTCCTCGTCACCGGCGGAACCGGTGGCATCGGCGCCCACCTGGCCCGCTGGCTCGCCGACAACGGTGCCGAGCATCTGATCCTGACCAGCCGCCGCGGTGCCGCCGCCCCGGGCGCCGCCGAGCTGGTCGCCGAGCTCACCGCCCGGGACGTCACGGCCACGGCCACGGCCACCGAGGCTGCCGATGGCGAGCCGGTCGACACCGGCACGGCCGCGGCCGCCAAGGTGGCCGTGACGGTGCTGGCCGCCGACACGGCCGACCCGGCGGCGGTGGCCGTCCTGCGCACCGCGCTCGACGCGGCCGGCCCGCCGCTGACGGCTGTCTTCCACGCCGCCGGGCTCGCCCAGGAGGCCGCACCGGTGGTGACGATGACGGCGGCCGACTACGCCGAGGTCGTCGCGGCGAAGACCACCGGTGCGGAACTGATCGCCGCGGCCGTCGCCGACCATCCCGTCGAGGCGTTCGTCCTGTTCTCGTCGAACGCCGGTGTGTGGGGCTCCGGCGGGCAGGGCGCCTATGCCGCCGGGAACGCCCACCTCGACCTGCTTGCCCACCGGCTGCGCGGGCAGGGCCGGCCGGCGCTGTCGGTGGCCTGGGGTGCCTGGGCCGACGGCGGCATGCTCTCCCGGCCGGAGACGGCGGAGAACCTCCAGCGGCGCGGGCTGCGGCTGATGGCACCACGGTTGGCGCTGCGTGCCCTCGCCGCCGCGATCGCGGCGGACGAGACCACGCTCAGCATCACCGACATGGACTGGGAGCGGTTCGCACCGGCGTTCACCGCCCGCCGGCCGAGCCCACTGCTCAGCGCGATCGAGGACGTCCGCACCGCGCTCGGCGCCGATCACCCGGGCGGGTCCGGCACCGCGGGCAGCCCGGACAGCCCGGACGGCATCGGGGCCGGCGGGTCGGCCGACGACGCCCCGGCACGGCTGCGGGCCCAGCTGGGGGCGGCCCCGACAACCGCCGACCGCGACTCGGTGCTGCTCGACGTGGTCCGGGCAGCGGTCGCGGCCTCCCTGGGGCATGCCGACCCGGCCCAGCTCGCCGCGGACGTCCCGTTCAGGGACCTGGGGCTTGACTCGCTCACCGCGGTGGAGGTCCGCAACCGGCTGAACGCCGCGACCGGCCTGCGCCTGCCGACGGTGCTCGTCTTCGACCACCCGACCCCGCTCGCCGTGGCGCAACGCCTGCAGACCGAGATCGCCCTGCCGACCGGGCCGGCGGCCGGCGGGCCCGGCGACAGGGACGGCGGCGGCGACCTGGCCGCGGTCCCGGTGCAGCGGCGGGTCGACGAGCTGGAGCGCGTACTCGCCGCGCTGCCCACCGATGATCCCACCGCGCACGCGGCCGTCGACCGGCTGCAGACCCTGCTGTGGAGCTGGACCGAACGCCGCGAGGGCCAGCGAGGCCGGCCGGACGGGCGTCCGGAGACCGCCGGCGCCCTCGACGTGGCGAGCGACGACGAGCTGTTCGCCGTGCTCGACCGAGAACTGGACGAGGACGGGGTCGGCCGGTGACCGGAACACATCCGACGACGAGCGACAGAGGTGGGCAGCTGATGTCCAACGAGGACAAGCTCCGCGACTATCTCCTCCGGGCCACCACCGACCTGCGCCACACCCGTCACCGGCTGTCGGAGGTCGAGGCGCGGGTCCGGGAGCCGATCGCGATCGTCTCGGCGGCCTGCCGCTACCCGGGCGGCGTCCGCTCGGCGGCCGACCTGTGGGAGCTGGTCCGGACCGGAACCGACGCGGTCGCCGGCTTCCCGACCGAGCGCGGCTGGGACCTGGAAGGCCTCTACGATCCCGACCCGGACACGGTCGGCACCTGCTATGCCCGGCAGGGTGCGTTCCTGTACGACGCCGGCGACTTCGACGCGGACTTCTTCTCCGTCCCGCCGCGGGAGGCGCTCGCGACCGACCCGCAGCAGCGGCTGCTGCTGGAGACCGCCTGGGAGGCGCTGGAACGCGCCGGGCTCGACCCGACGTCGCTGCGCGGCAGCAGCACCGGAGTCTTCGCCGGCGTGATCTCGCAGGGCTACCACCCCCGGTCGTTCGCCGACGCCGGCGGCCTCGAGGGTTACCTGCTCACCGGCACGACGACGTCCGTCGCCTCCGGCCGGGTCGCCTACAGCCTCGGTCTGCAGGGTCCGGCGATCACGCTGGACACCGCCTGCTCGTCATCGCTCGTGGCGCTGCACCTGGCCGCGAACGCGCTGCGCCGCGGAGAGTGCGCGCTCGCGCTGGCCGGCGGCGTGACGGTGATGGCCACCCCGGACGCGCTGATCGAGTTCAGCCGGCAGCGCGGGCTCGCCCCGGACGGCCGGGCGAAGGCGTTCGCGGCGGCGGCCGACGGCACGAACTTCGCCGAGGGCGTGGGGCTGGTTGTCCTGGAACGGCTCTCCGACGCGCTCGCGAACGACCATCCCGTGCTGGCCGTCCTGCGTGGGTCGGCGATCAACTCGGACGGGGCGAGCAACGGGCTCACCGCTCCCAACGGCGTCGCCCAGCAGGGCGTCATCCGGGCCGCGCTCGCCGACGCCCGACTGTCCGCCGCCGACGTGGACGTCGTGGAGGCCCACGGCACCGGCACCCGGCTCGGCGACCCGATCGAGGCGGACGCCCTGCTCGCCACCTACGGTGCGGCGCGCCCCGCGGACCGGCCGCTCTACCTGGGCGCGGTCAAGTCGAACATCGGGCACACCCAGGCGGCCGCCGGCATCGCGGGTGTGATCAAGATGGTCGAGGCCCTGCGGCACGGCGAGCTGCCGGCGACACTGCACGTCGACGCGCCCACCTCGCATGTGGACTGGACGGCGGGCGCCGTCCGGCTGCTGACCGAGGCTCGTCCCTGGCCGGAGCTCGACCGGCCGCGGCGGGCCGGTGTCTCCGCGTTCGGCATCAGCGGGACGAACGCCCACGTGATCCTGGAAGAGGCGCCGCGCCGCGCCAGCGCCGATGCCGGCGTCGGCACCGACGGCACCGACGGGCAGTCCGGCCAGACCGGCCAGACCTCCGGTGCCGTGGCACCCGGTGCGCTGGCACCCGCGTTCCTGCTGTCCGCGCGGTCACCGGCGGCGCGGGCCGCGCAGGCCACCGGCCTCGCGTCCTACCTGGCCGCGCACCCCGACGCGGAACTGGCCGCCGTGGCGGCGACGCTGGCGACCGGACGCGCGCACCTCGAGCACCGGGCGGTCGTCGTTGGTGCCCGGCACGGCGAGGTCATCGACCGGCTGCGTGCCCTGGCCGGCGGTACACCCGGGGCGGGCACGGTGACCGGCACCGCGGGCCGCCCGGGCCGGCTGGCGTTCCTGTTCAGCGGTCAGGGAAGCCAGCGCCCCGGCATGGGCCGCGACCTCGCCGCCGTCTTCCCCACCTTCGCCACCGCGTACGACGAGACGATCACCGCGCTCGACACCCACCTCACCCCCGCGACCGCCGCGAGCCCCACCCCCGCGGGCCAGGACGCTGGCAGCCCGCCCAGCCTGCACGCCGTCCTCACCGCCGACCCCGGCACCCACCCCGACCTCGCCGCCCTCGTCCACCAGACCCGCTACACCCAGCCCGCCCTGTTCGCGCTGGAGGTGGCGCTGTACCGCCTCGTCACCTCCCTCGGCGTCCGGCCCGACCACCTCGCCGGCCACTCGCTCGGCGAGATCACCGCCGCCCACCTCGCCGGCGTCCTCACCCTTGACGACGCCGCCCGGCTCGTCACCGCCCGCGCCGCTCTCATGCAGAAACTCCCCGCCGACGGCGCGATGCTCTCCCTGCGCACCGCCGAGGAACAGGCCCTGGAGCTCCTCGCCGGGCACGAGGCCGAGGTCTCCGTCGCCGCGACCAACACCCCGGAGGCCACCGTCCTGTCCGGGTCGGCGGACCGGATCGACCGGATCGAGCAGGACGCCGCGGCACGCGGCATACGCACCCGCCGGCTCACCGTCAGCCACGCCTTCCACTCCCCACGGATGGACGACGTCCTCGACGACTTCGCCGCCGTCGCCGCCACGCTGCGCTACGCCCGGCCGGCCATCCCCCTCGTCTCGAACCTCACCGGCGCGCCGGCCGACCCCGACGACATCGCCACCCCGGGGTACTGGGTGCGGCACATCCGCGGCACCGTCCGCTTCCACCAGGGCGTGCAGGCCCTGCACGGTCTCGGCGTCGACACGTTCCTGGAGATCGGGCCGGACACCACCCTCGCCGCCCTCACCCACGCCACGCTCGGCGCCCTCGACGCCCACGCCCACGCCCACGCCGGCTCCGGCTCCGGCTCCGGCGGTGACGGTGACGGTGCGACGCGAGCGGCGATCGCCGTCCCCGCCCTGCGCCGGGACCGGGCCGAGACGGAGGCATTGCTGGCCGCGCTCGCACAGCTGCACGTTCACGGGCACGCGGTCGGCTGGGACGGGCTGTGGACGCCGCTTCCCCCCGATGCCCGGGCGGAGCTGTTGGCCGAGCTGCCGACCTACCCCTTCCAGCGCCGGACCTTCTGGCTGGGCGGGCAGCCGTCCGCCGGGCCTGGCAGGAGCGCGGGCGCGGGCGACACCGTGGACGGCTGGCGCTACCGCGTCGTCTGGCGTCGGATCGAGCTCCCGCCGGCGGAGGAGGCCGGGGCGGAGGGTGCCCCGCCCACCGACGGCGCCCGCGACGGCACCTGGCTGGTGGTGGTGCCCACAGGCCATGAGGACGACGAGGCGGTCACCCTCGCCCGCGCGGCCCTCGCCAGCCGTCATGACGTCGTCACCCTGCTCGCGGACCCGGTCCGGGCGGACCGCGGCTGGTTCGCCGACCGGCTGCGCGCCCACCTGCCGGCAGCCACGCCGGAGGCCACCAGGCCGGCGGCGGACGGCAGCGGCGCGGGCCGGTCCGGGGTGCTCTCACTGCTCGGGCTCGCCACCGGCCCCCACCCGGTCGAGACCTCCGTGCCGATCGGGGTCGCCGCCACGCTCACGCTGTTCCAGGGCCTGGTCGACGCCACAACGGCCGCCGAGGGCGACCGCGGGGCCGGGACGGCCGGCCCGCCACGGCTGTGGGCGGTGACCCGCGGTGCCGCGGACACCGGCGCGCCGGACGACGACGCGCCGTCGCCGGCTGCCGGTCACCTGTGGGGGCTCGGTCAGGTCATGGGCCTGGAACGCCCCGGGCTGTGGGGCGGCCTGGTCGATCTGCCCGCGGGCGAGGCGGATGCCGCGGCGCTCGCGGCGCTGCTCACCAGCGGATCCGCGGCCGGCGGGCCGGCCACGCGCGCGGACCAGCTCGGGCGCGAGGATCAGGTCGCACTCCGTGCGAGCGGGCTGTTCGCGCGCCGGCTGGTCCCCGCCGCCACCGCCCCAGCCCCGGCCCCGGCCACGGCCCCGGCGCCGGCCCCGGGCGCCGGCGGTGTCTGGCAGCCGCGCGGCACCGTGCTGGTCACCGGCGGTACGGGCGGCACCGGGCGGCACGTCTCCCGCTGGCTCGCCGAACAGGGCGCCGAGCACCTCGTCCTGGCCAGCCGGCGCGGCCCGGACGCGCCCGGAACCAGTGAGCTCGTCGCCGAACTCACGGCACTCGGCGCCCGCGTGACCGTCGCCGCCGTCGACATCGCCGAGCGCAGTGCCGTCGCAACGCTGCTGGAAGGACTCACCGCCGACCCGGCGCCGCTGACCGGGGTCGTGCACACCGCCGGTCTGGCCCAGGAGTACGCGCCGGCTGCCGAGGTCACGCTCGCCGAGCACGCCCGGGTGGTCACCGGCAAGATCTCCGGTGCTGAGCTCCTGGACGAGCTGCTGGCCGACACCGACCTGGACGCCTTCGTCCTCTTCTCGTCCACCGCCGCCGTGCGAGGCAGCACCGGCCAGGCCGCCTATGCCGCCGGCAACGCCCATCTGGACGCGCTGGCCCGCCGCCGCCGCGCAGCCGGGCGGCCGGCCACGTCCATCGCCTGGGGTGCCTGGGCTGACGGCGGGATGATCGACCTGGTCGGCGTCGAGGAGAACCTGCGGTACCACGGGGTCCGCGCGATGCGCCCCCGCCTGGCCCTACGGGCGCTGGGCCGGGCGGTCGGCGACGGCGAGACGAACCTGCTGGTGGCGGACGTGGACTGGGCCCGACTCGCCGCCAGCGACCTGTCCGGACGGCCAAGCCCGCTGCTGGACGAGATCCCGCGGGCGCAGGCCGCCCCCGGCGCGGCCGGTCCGGCCCGGGACAGCGACGGTGCCGAACCGGCGACGGGTGGCCCGGCAGCGGATGATGCCGCGGCGGCCTTCGCCGCGACGCTGGTCGGCCAGGGCGCCGCCGAGGGCGAGCGGACGTTGCGTGACCTGGTCCGCGCGCAGGTCGCCGCCGCGCTCGGGCACGACGACGTCTCGGCCGTCCCGCCGGAGCGCAGCTTCCGCGACCTCGGGCTGGACTCGCTGACCGCCGTCGAGGTCCGCGGCCGCCTCGCGACGGCCACCGGCCTGCAGCTGCCGTCCACCCTCGTGTTCGACCACCCCACGCCGGCCGCCCTCGCCGCCCATCTGCACGCCGAGCTGCTCGCCCTCGTATCCGGGCGGTCAGGCGGCCCCATGGCCGCAGGCGACGTCGCCGACCTGGCGGGGGTGAACCGCGCCCGCGCGAGTGCCCGGCCCGACGGTCACTCCGAGCCGATCGCGGTCCTGGGCATGGCCTGCCGCTATCCGGGCGGGGTGAGCGACCCGGACGAGCTGTGGCGCCTCGTCGTCGCCGGCACCGACGCGATCAGCGAGTTCCCCGCCGACCGGGGCTGGGACCTGGACGCGCTCTACGACCCCGATCTCACCCGCGACGGCACCACCTACGCCCGGCACGGCGGGTTCCTCGAGCGGGCCGGCGACTTCGACGCGGCGTTCTTCGGGATCAACCCGCGGGAGGCGCTGGCCGCCGACCCGCAGCAGCGCCTGCTGCTGGAGACCGCCTGGGAGGCGTTCGAGCAGGCCGGCATCGACCCGACGTCGCTGCACGGCAGCCGCACCGGCGTGTACGTCGGGGTGCTCGCGCAGGAGTACGCCTCCCGGCTGCGCACCGCCCCACCCGGTGTCGAGGGCTACCTGGCCTCCGGGAACTCCCCCTCGGTCGCGTCCGGCCGCATCTCCTACCTGCTCGGCCTGCAGGGCCCGGCGGTCAGCATCGACACCGCCTGCTCGTCCTCGCTGGTGGCACTGCACCTCGCCGTGCAGGCGCTGCGCCGCGGCGAGGTCGACCTGGCGCTGTCCGGCGGGGCCACCGTGATGGCGACGCCGAGCCTGTTCACCGAGTTCAGCCGGCAGCGTGGCCTGTCCCCGGACGGCCGGTGCCGCGCGTTCGCGGCGGCGGCGGACGGCACCGGCTTCGCCGAGGGGGTCGGCGTTCTGGCACTGGCCCGGCTCGACGACGCGCGCCGTTCCGGTTACCCGGTCCTCGCCGTGATCAGCGGCAGTGCCGTCAACCAGGACGGCGCGAGCAACGGGCTGACCGCCCCGAGCGGCCCGGCCCAGCGCCGCGTCATCGAGGCCGCGCTCGCGGACGCCGGCCTGCGTGCCGGCGACGTCGACGCGGTCGAGGCCCACGGCACCGGGACGACTCTCGGCGACCCGATCGAGGCCCAGGCGATCGTCGCGACCTACGGCCGGGACCGACCCGCCGACCGGCCGCTGTACCTCGGGTCGATCAAGTCGAACGTCGGGCACACACAGGCCGCCGCCGGCGTCGGCGGTGTCATCAAGATGGTGCAGGCGCTGCGCCACGGCCTGCTGCCCGCCACGCTGCACGTGGACGCCCCGACCCCGCACGTCGACTGGTCGGCGGGCACGGTGCGTCTGCTCACCGAGCCGGTCGACTGGTCGGCCGCCGACCGGACGCGCCGTGCCGCGGTGTCGTCGTTCGGGATGAGCGGCACCAACGCGCACGTCATCCTGGAGGCCGCGCCCGCGCCGCCCCCGCAGCGGTCGGACCCGGGGCCGGACCCCCTGCCGTGGGTGCTCTCGGCCCGCACACCGGAGGCGCTGCGGGCAGCCGCCCGCCGTCTCCACGCCCACCTGACCAGCGCCGCTCCCGCCGCGGCGGACGTCGCGCGCACACTCGCCACCGGACGGGCCTCCTTCGAGCACCGGGCGGTCGTCATCGGCCCTCCCGGCGGCGACCGGAACGGCCCCAGCCCCAGCCCCGACTCCGACGCAGGCGCCAGCGCCCGAGTCGACGCCGGCGCCAGCGTCGACTCGGGCCGCCCGGGCAATCCGCTTCCCGGGCTCGCCGGGCTCGCCGCGCTGGCCGCCGACCAGCCGCATCCGACGCTGGTGCTCGGCCAGGCAGCGGCGGAACCGGGCCGGACCGTCTTCGTCTTTCCCGGCCAGGGGTCGCAGTGGGCCGGCATGGCGGTACCGCTGCTCGAACGGTCCCCGGTGTTCGCCGAGCACCTCGCCGCCTGCGAGGACGCCCTCGCCCCCCACGTCGACTGGTCGCTGCGCCAGGTGCTGCGCGACCGGTCGGACCTGGACCGGGTGGACGTCGTCCAACCGGCGCTGTGGGCGGTGATGGTCTCGCTCGCCGCGCTGTGGCGGGCGCACGGCGTCGAGCCGGACGCGGTCATCGGCCACTCCCAGGGCGAGATCGCGGCCGCCTGCGTCGCGGGTGGGCTGAGCCTCGAGGACGGCGCCCGTGTCGTCGCACTGCGCAGCCAGGCGATCCGTGACATCGCCGGGCAGGGCGGCATGGCCAGCGTGCCGCTGCCGGCCGACGCGGTCCGGGCCCGTCTCGACGGCACCGGCGGCACCGGCGGTGCGCTGTCGGTGGCGGCGGTGAACGGGCCGGCGTCGACGGTGGTCGCGGGCGACGCGGCGGCCCTGCACGAGCTGGTCCGTCGCTATCGGGAGGAGGGGGTGCGGGCACGGGTGATCCCGGTCGACTACGCCTCCCACTCCGCTCAGATCGAACCGCTGCGGGACCGGCTGCTCGGCCTGCTCGGCCCGATCACGCCACGCGCCGCGGCCGTACCGTTCTTCTCCACCGTCACCGCCGGGTGGTACGACACGACCGGGCTGGACGCCGAGTACTGGTACGCCAACCTGCGCGGCACCGTCCGCCTCGCGGACGCGGTGACAGCGCTGCTGGACGCCGGCCACGACACCTTCGTCGAGATCAGCCCGCATCCGGTGCTCACCGTGCCGATCTCCGAGACCGCCGATGCGCACACCGCCGACCTCCCCGCCGCCGGCATCCCCCCGGCCGACCCGCTCCCGGCCGACAGTGCTGCCAGTGTCCTGCCGGTGCTGGTCACCGGCACCCTGCGCCGCGACGAGGGAGATCTCGACCGCTTCCTGGCCAGCCTCGCCGAACTGCACGTGGCTGGCCGGCAGGTGCGCTGGGACGCGGCGCTCCCGACCCCGGGCCGCCTCATCGGGCTGCCGAGCTATCCGTTCCAGCGCGACCGCTACTGGCTCGAGTCCGCGGATGCCCGGGCCGGGATCGAGGGGGCGGGGCTCGCCGACGCCGGCCACCCGCTGCTCCGCGCGGCGACACCGGTGGCGGGCGGCGCGGTGACACTGTTCACCGGCCGGGTCTCGGCCCGGTCGCACCCGTGGGTCGCCGACCACCGGGTCGCCGGCGCCATCCTGCTGCCGGGTACCGCGTTCGTGGATCTCGCGCTGCACGCCGGCGGGCAGGTCGGCCGGCCGGTGGTCGACGATCTGACCCTGCGCGAACCGCTCGTGCTGCTCGACGACGGCGCCGTCGACCTCCAGGTCGTGGTCACCGACGGCGACACGGGCAGCAGCACACTGTCGGTGTACTCCCGCCCGGCGTCGCCGACCGCCGAGGGCGACGACCCTGACTGGACGCTGCACGCCAGCGCCACGCTCACCGACCAGGCCGCCGGGGGTTCCGCCCCGGCGGCGGGCGCCGGCCTCGCCGGGGCATGGCCGCCACCGGGCACAGAGGCCATCGAGGTCTCGGCGTTCTACGACGGCATGGCCGACCGCGGCTATGACTACGGCCCCGCGTTCCAGGGCCTGCGTGCCGCGTGGACCGACGGTGACGCCGTGTGGGCCGAGCTGGTCCCGCAGGTGGTGGACGGGGGCGGTCCCACGGCGGACAGTTCCCGGTACGCCCTGCACCCGGCGCCGTTCGACGCCGCGCTGCACGCCCTCGCACTGGCCGGCGGCGACGGCGGCCAGGGCGAGCCCACAGACGGCACCGGCGGCGGTCACGGCGACAGCGGCGGTGGCGGCGCTGTGCGGCTGCCGTTCGCCTGGAGTGAGGTGGCGCTGCACCGGGCCGGTGGCTCCGCGGCCAGGGTCCGCGTCTCCCCCGTCCCGGACAGCCCGGACGCGGTGCGGGTGGAGATCGCCGACCCGACCGGCGCCCCGCTGCTCACCGTCGGTTCGCTGGCCCTGCGCCCGATCGAGACGTCCCGCCTCGGCGCCCGCCGCTTCCACGACGCGCTGCACCACGTCGAGTGGACACCGCGCCCGGCGGCGCCCGCGGCCACCGGCGCCGTCCCACAGCGGTGGGCCGTGCTCGGCCCGGATCCGCTGGACCTGCTCGGCGCGCTCACCCGGGCGGGCCTCCCCGCCGAGGCCGCGGCCGACCTCGACGCACTCCGGACGTCCGCCGCACCAGCCCCCGAGATCGTTCTCGTCACCCCGGCGGTGTCCCCGCCGGGCCGGCACGGGGATGCCGATGGGGCGGGCGCCGGCGGTCAGGAGGCGGGCGCCGAGCTGGCGGGGCGGACGAAGGCCGCCACCGAGCGGACCCTGGCGCTGCTGCAGGACTGGCTCGCCGACGGCCAGGGACCAGCCGGGGACCCCAGCACCGCCGACGGCGCGCCGGTCAGCCGCCTCGTCGTCGTGACAGCCGGCGCCGTGCCCGCGGCCGGCGACCACACCCTCACCGACCTGGTCGGCGCCCCGCTGTGGGGCCTGCTGCGCAGCGCCCAGACCGAGAACCCGGACCGGTTCCTGCTCCTGGACGTCGACCCCACCGCGCCGGACGGGGCCGGCCTGGACGGATCCGCGCTCGCCGCGGCCGTCACCGCGGCGCTGGCGGACAGCGAGACGCAACTCGCCCTGCGTGCCGGCACCGCGCTGGTCCCACGTCTGGTCCGGACCCCGGCTGACCCGCCTGCGGGCGCCGGGACGTCGGATCCGCCGACGGGCGGCCCCTCCGCAGTCGGCCCGGCGGCAGTCGGCCCGGCGGGGCGTCTCGCCGCCGGGACGGTGCTGATCTCGGGGGGCACCGGCACGCTGGGCGCGCTCGTCGCCCGGCATCTGGTGGTTGCGCACGGGGCCCGGCGGCTGGTGCTCGTCAGCCGGCGTGGCCCGGCGGCCCCGGGCGCGGCGGAGCTGGCGTCCGAGCTGACCGGGCTCGGCGCGCACGTCGACGTCGTCGCCGACGACCTGACCGACCTGTCCAGCACGCGGGCCCTGATCGCCGCCGCCACGGAGCAGGCACCGCTGACCGCCGTCGTGCACACCGCGGGTGTGCTCGACGACGGCATCCTCAGCGCACTGACACCCGCGCGGCTGGACGCGGTGCTGCGGCCGAAGATCGACGCGGCCTGGAACCTGCACCTCGCCACGCTCGAGGCGCCGGAGCTCGCCGCCTTCGTCCTGTTCTCCTCGACCAGCGGCACCATCGGCACCCCCGGGCAGGCCAGCTACGCCGCCGGGAACACCTTCGTCGACGCACTCGCCCACCAGCGCCGGGCGGCGGGCCGGCCGGCGTCGTCGCTGGCCTGGGGGCTGTGGGGCGAGGCCAGCGGGATGACCGGCCACCTCGGCGACGCCGAGCTGGCCCGGATCCGGCGCACCGGGATCAGGCCGCTGAGCAACGAGCGCGGCCTGGCCCTGCTGGACACCACGCTGACCGTGGACCGGCCGTCGCTGGTCGCCGCGCCGCTGGACACCGCGGCCCTGCGTGCCGCCACGGCCGGTACCGCGGGAGCCGGCAACGAGGTGCCCGCCCTGCTGCGGGCGCTGCTGCGAGCGCGGCCGGGCGCGCCAGCAGCCGACAGGCCCGGGGCGGTGGCGGGAGGGCCCGCGGCTGACGGTGGCTGGGCCGAGCGGCTTACCCGACTGCCGGCAGCCGAGGCGCCGGCCGCGGTGACCGCCCTGGTGCGGGCGACGGTGGCGACCGTGCTCGGCCACCCGGACCCGGACGCCGTCGACGAGGAGACCTCCTTCAAGGAGCTGGGCTTCGACTCGCTCACCGGTGTGGAGCTGCGTAACCGGCTGAGCCAGGCGACCGGGGCCAGGCTGCCCGCCACGCTGGTCTTCGACTACCCGACGGCCCGCGCGCTCGCCGCCTTCCTGCTGGACCGCCTGCGCCCGGACGCGGCGGGCGGCGGCGACGGCGGGTCGGTGCTCGACGAGCTCGACCGGCTCTCCGCCACCCTCACCTCCCTCGCCGGCGAGGGAGATGTGCGGGCGAAGGCGACCAGCCGGCTGCGGGCGCTGCTGTGGTCGCTGGAGGCCGCCGA
This sequence comes from Parafrankia sp. FMc2, assembly GCF_041008525.1. Lineage (NCBI taxonomy): Bacteria > Bacillati > Actinomycetota > Actinomycetes > Frankiales > Frankiaceae > Parafrankia > Parafrankia sp. FMc2. The sequence goes on from NZ_JBFLUG010000101.1 coordinate 18,549, forward strand.
GGGCCCGGGTTCCCTGCCGGCCGCGGATCCCGCCGACGGCCCTGACGCACCGGCAGACGACGCCGACCGGATCAGCACGGCGACCGCCGACGAGATCCTCGACCTGATCGACAACGAGCTGGGTGTCCTGTGACGACGCCCCTGACCGACCCGGGAGCAGATCTCCGATGGTGAGCGAGGACAAGCTCGTCGAGTACCTGAAGCGGGTGACCGCCGAACTGGAGCGCACCCGCCGCCGGGTTCGCGACCTCGAGGCCCGGGAGACCGAGCCGATCGCCATCGTCGGCATGGCCTGCCGCTACCCCGGCGGCGTCACCACCCCGGAGCAGCTGTGGCGGCTGGTCGACGACGGCGTCGACGCGGTCGGTGAGATCCCCGCCGACCGCGGCTGGGACCTCACCTCGCTCTACGACCCCGACCCCGACCGGGTCGGCACCTTCTACACCCGCTCGGGGGGGTTCGTCGCCGACGCCGACCACTTCGACCCCGCCTTCTTCGGCATCTCCCCGCGGGACGCACTGGCCGTGGACCCCCAGCAGCGGCTCCTCCTGGAGACGGCGTGGGAGGCGTTCGAGCGGGCCGGCATCGCGCCCGAGTCGCTGCGCGGCAGCCCGACCGGCGTGTTCGCGGGTGTCATGTACGCCGACTACGGTGCCCGTCTGTTCGGACATCCGCCGGCCGAGCTGGAGGGGCAGATCGGCAGCGGCAGCGCCGGCAGCGTCGCCTCCGGCCGGGTGGCCTACACCTTCGGCCTGGAGGGGCCGACCCTCACCATCGACACCGCCTGCTCGTCATCGCTGGTCGCCGTGCACCTGGCCGCGCAGGCACTGCGGGCCGGTGAGTGCACGCTGGCGCTCGCCGGCGGGGTCACGCTGATGGCGACGCCGTCGGTGTTCATCGAGTTCAGCCGGCAGCGTGGGCTCGCGCCGGACGGGCGCTGCAAGGCCTTCGCGGACGCCGCCGACGGCACCGGCTGGGGCGAGGGCGCCGGGCTGCTGCTGCTGGAACGGCTCTCCGACGCGCAGCGCGCCGGGCGGCCGGTGCTCGCGGTCGTCCGGGGCACGGCGGTGAACTCGGACGGGGCGAGCAACGGCCTCACCGCACCCAACGGGCCGTCACAGGAACGACTCATCCGCCAGGCCCTGGCCACCGCCCGGCTGTCCGGGGCCGAGGTGGACGCCCTGGAGGCGCACGGCACCGGCACGACGCTCGGCGACCCGATCGAGGCGCAGGCCGTGCTCGCCACCTACGGCCAGGACCGCCCGGCCGGCCGGCCGCTGCACATCGGTTCGATCAAGTCGAACATCGGGCACACCCAGGCCGCGGCGGGTGTCGCCGGCATCATCAAGATGGTCCAGGCCATCCGCCACGGCCGGCTGCCGGCGACGCTGCACGTCGACCGGCCCAGCTCCCACGTGGACTGGTCGGCGGGCGCGGTCAGCCTGCTCACCGACCCACAGCCCTGGCCGGACGTCGACCGGCCGCGCCGCGCCGCCGTCTCGTCGTTCGGGATCAGCGGCACCAACGCCCACGTCATCCTGGAGCAGGCCGTCGAGCCGACGGTTGGCGAGCCACCGGCGGGCGAGGCCGACGGGTGGGCCGCCGGGCCGCTGCCGTGGACGCTGTCCGCACGGACCGGTGCGGCGCTGGCCGGGCAGGCCGCGCGGCTGCGTGCCCACCTCGTCGACGACCCCGGTCTGCGTGCCGTCGACGTCGCGCACTCCCTCGCCACCGCGCGGACGCGGTTCGACGAGCGCGCTGTTCTCGTCGCCGCCGACCGGGCCGGGCTGCTGCGCGCCCTGCGAGCACTGGAGACCGGCAGCCCGGACGTCTCGGTGGCCCGCGGGCGGCGCAGGCCCACCGGGCCGACGGCGTTCCTGTTCACCGGCCAGGGCAGCCAGCGGCCGGGGATGGGCCTGGCGCTGTACGAGCGCCACCCGGTGTACGCCGATGCCTTCGACGAGGTCCTCGCCGCTCTCGACCCGCAGCTCGACCGCCCGCTCCGCGAGGTCGTGCACGCCGACCCGCGCAGCGCCCCGGAGACCGCCGCACTGATCCACCAGACCCGCTACACGCAGCCGGCGCTGTTCGCCCACGAGGTGGCGCTGTTCCGGCTGGTGGAGAGCTTCGGCGTCCGTCCCGCCCAGGTGGCGGGCCACTCGGTCGGCGAACTGGTCGCCGCGCACGTCGCCGGCGTCCTCAGCCTGGCGGACGCGGCGGTGCTCGTCGCCGCCCGGGCACGGCTGATGGCCGGCCTGCCCGCGGGGGCGATGAGCGGCTTCGACGCCACCGAGGAGGAGATCGCCGACCTGCTCGCGGACCGCGCCGACCGGCTCTCGGTCGCGGCCGTCAACGCCGCCCGCTCGCTGGTGGTCTCCGGCGATCCGGCGGCGCTGGCGGAGGTGGAGGAGATCTGGCGCGACCGCGGCGGCCGCGTCCGCCGGCTCACCGTCTCCGGGGCGTTCCACTCCCCGCACACCGACGCGCTGCTGCCCGCCTTCCGCGCGGTGGCGGCAACGGTCACCTTCCGTCCACCGACCATCGGGATCATCTCCAACGTCACCGGCCGGCCGGCCAGCCCGGACGAGATCACCACACCCGAGTACTGGACCCGTCACCTGCGGGCCACCGTCCGGTTCGCGGACGGCGTCGCGGCGCTCGCGGACCTCGGCGTCGACACCTTCGTCGAGATCGGCCCGGACGCGACCCTCACCACCCTGACCGGACGCGTCCTCGCCGAACGGCCGTCCGGGGCCGCGCGGCGGACCGTCGTGGCAACCGCGCGCCCGGACCGCGGCGACGACGAGGCACTGCTGCTCGCGCTCGGAGCGCTGCAGGCGCACGGCCACCCGGTGGACTTCACTCCGCTGTACGCCCGGCACGCGCCGAACCGGGTGACTCTGCCGACCTACGCCTTCGACCGCCGCCGCTTCTGGCTGGACGTCCCACTGACCGGCCGGCCCGCCGACCCGGGTGACGCCGGCCGGGCCGGCGAACCGGCCCGGCCGGGCGAGCGCCGGTTCTGGGACCTCGTCGACACGGCGGACGCGACCGCGCTCGCCGCGACGCTGCGTGTCGACCCGGACGCCCCGCTGCGCTCCGTGCTGCCATCACTGGCGGCCTGGCGCCGCTCCGCGCAGTGGCGGTACCGGCTGGCCTGGAGCCGGGTGGGCGACACCGCCGCCGCGACCTCCGCCGCCGCTGGCCGGCTCGACGGCCGCTGGGTGCTGCTGATCCGCCCGGACCAGGCCGGCGAACCCCTGGTCACCGCGATCGACGCCGAACTGCGCCGGCACGGCGCGACGGTCGACGACGGAACGGCCGACGCGCGCACGCCCGCGGGCGTGCTGAACCTGCGCGCACTGCCCGGGCCGGGCGGCACAGCTGGGCAGCCGCCCGCCACCGCCGCTGTCCTCGACCCCGTCGGCGAGGCCTGGCCCGACGTCCCGGTGTGGCCCGACGTCCCGGTGTGGCCCGACGTCCTGGTGTGGACGGTGACGCGGGGCGCCGTCGCCGCGGTCGCGGCCGACCCGCCGCCGGATCCGTCCCAGGCCGGGGTGTGGGGACTGGTGGCCCGGCTCACGGCCGACCGGCCGGCCCGTCCAGGTGGTCTGGTCGACCTGCCCGCTACGGACGGGACCGTCGCGAACGGGGACGCCGGGGACGACGGGGACGACGGGGACGGCCTCGCAGGGGTGCGCCAGCTGGTCCGGGCGCTGGCCGGCGGGACCGAGGAGCAGATCGCCCTGCGCGCCGAGGGCCTGTTCGCTCGCAGGCTGCGGCCGGTGCCGGCCCCGGCGCGGGCCGCAGCCGCACAGCCGACCGGCCCGTCGAAGGGTCGGCGGGACGATGACCGGCTGCCGCCGGGCACCGTCCTGGTGACCGGTGGGACGACCGGCCTCGGCGCGCACGTGGCGCGCCGGCTCGCCCGCGACGGCGCCCAGCGGCTGGTACTCACCCGGGAACCGACGGGTGCCCCGGTCAGCCCGGGCAGCCCGGAGGACGTGCTGCTCGTGGAGCTCGCCGCGGCCGGCTCCCGCACCGCGGTCGTCGACTGGGAGCCGGGGGACGCGAAGGCGCTCGCCATGCTGGTCGCCGCGATCCCGGCCGGGTACCCGCTGGTCGCGGTCGTGCACGCACTGCCCGACCTGCCCGCCGACGCGGCCACCGCGTCGTTGCGCGCACTGCGCGAGGCCACCGCGGGCACGCCCGCCGCCGGCGGCGCAGCGCCCGCGGTCCTGGTGCTGGCGCCGACGTCCGCCGTGGTCGACCTCGACGGGCCGCCCGAACGCGCGGAGCTCGAGGCCTGGGTGGATGCGGCTGTCGCGGGCGCCCGGGCTGAAGGGCTCCCCTGGGCCTGCGTCGCCTGGGGGCCGTGGCGGGACGGCGACACGTCACCCCCGGCCGCCCCCACCCACGCGCCCGGGCTGCGGCCGGTTCCCGTCGACCTCGCGCTCGACGTGCTGGGTGAGGCGCTCGCGGAGGTCCTCGACGACCGGTCCGGGGCACCGGCACCCGACCGCGGGCGGCTGGTCCTCGCCGACGTCGACTGGGCCGTGCTGCACGCCGCGCGGCCCCGGCCGGCCGGACTGTTCCGCGAGATCCCCGCAGCCCGGGGCGCCTGGTCCGAAGACGGCGACGGCGACGGTGGTGCTGGGCGCGGTGGCGGGAAGGCGCCGGCCCGGGAGTGGACGGCCCGGCTCGCGGCGAGCACCGGCCCGGAGCGGGAGCGGGTGCTGCTCGACCTGGTCCGCGACCAGGCCGCGGCGTTGCTGGGGTTCGCCGCCGCGGAGGACGTCGAGGCCGACGCCGAGTTCCTGGCGATCGGCTTCACCTCGATGACGGCACTGGAGCTCAACCAGCGGTTCCAGGACCTCGCCGGCCTCGCGCTACCCCCCACCGCGATCTTCGACTATCCGACCCCGACCTCGCTGGCCCGGTTCCTGGCGGCCCCGGCCATCCCCGCCAGCGCCTGAGGGCGCGCGGCACCACGGCACCGACCTACAAGGAGCCAAAGTCACCATGACACAGACGGTCATCATCGCCGGCGGCGGACCGGTCGGTCTCCTGCTCGCCATCGAGCTGCGCCTGGCCGGCGTGCCCACGGTCGTGCTGGAGCGACGGCCCGAGCGCGACACCGAGTCCTTCTCCCGGCTGCTGCACGGCCGCTCGGTCGACCTGCTCGCCCAGCGCGGCCTGCTCGACGAACTCGGCGAGCTGCCCCGCTGGCCCTTCGTGCACTTCGCGCACTTCCCGCTGGACCTCACCCTCGCCGACCCGAGCGAGTACTGGCTGATCGTGCCGCAGAGCCGGGTCGAGCGGCTGCTCGCCGACAGGGCGGTCGCACTCGGCGCCGACCTGCGCACCGGCACCGAGGTCGTCGGGGTCGCCCAGGACGCGGACGGCGTGACGGTCAGCGTCCGGCCGTACGGCGACGGGGACGGGGACGGCGGCGGGACCGAGATCCGGGGCGCGTACCTGGTCGGGGCGGACGGCCAGAACAGCACCGTCCGCGAGGTCTCCGGGTTCGAGGCACCCGCGGTGGGCCCGTCCTGGTACGGCACCGTCGCCCACGTCGAGGACTTCCAGGGGCCGCCCAGCGGGACGACCGGGCCGGGCGGGATGTTCGGCGCGCTCCCGGACGCCGCGTTCCACGTCGTGATGACCACCGAGTTCGACCGGCCGACGCCGGGACACGACGAGCCGGTCACCTTCGACGAGGTGCGGGCGAGCGTCCGCCGGGTGACCGGCGCGGACATCGAGCAGGGCCGGCCGCGCTGGCTCGCCCGCTACGGCAACGTCACGCGGATCCCGACCTCCTACCGCAACGGCCGGGTGTTCCTCGCCGGCGACGCGGCCCACGTCCACTTCCACGCGGTCGGCCACGGGCTCAACACCGGTCTGAACGACGCGGCGAACCTCGGCTGGAAGCTGGCCGCCCAGCTGTCCGGATGGGCACCGCCGGACCTCCTCGACAGCTATGACCAGGAGCGCCGCCCGGTCGGTGCACGCGCGGCCGAGGTCATGCTCGCCCAGCTCACGCTTCTGCACCCGTACGAGACGGTCCGCCCGCTGCGGTCTCTGTTCGGCGAGCTCACCGACATCCCGGAGGTGGTGCGCCGGCTCGTCCGGCCCGTCACCGACGTCCGCTACCGGCTGGAGGCGTTCGGGGAGTCGGCGGACCCGGCCCTGCTCGGCGGCCGGGTGGACGACCTTGCCGCCGTCGCGGCGCCCTTGCGGGCGGGCCGGGGCGCCCTGCTGGACCGCTCCGGCGGCGAGGCCGATCTGTCGGTGGCCGCCGACTGGAAGGCCCGCGTCGACGTCGTCACCGCGCCCGCGGCCACGCCCGTCGCCGCCCCGGCAGCCCCGGCCGCGCGGGCGGTGCTGGTGCGACCGGACGGGCACGTCGCCTGGCTCGACACCGCCGGCGCCGGGGAGCCGACGGACGTGAAGGGCCTGTCCGCCGCGCTCGCCGCCTGGTTCGGCGCCGGAGACGGCGGTCCGGTGTCCTGAGCCGCCCCGCGGCCGCACCCTGAAGGCCGGGCGAAACACGGACATTCCCCGACCGGCCGCCAACCGTCCGCACAGGAATCATGACGCCTGGCCACAATGTTGCCCAAACGGAATCGACTCTCATATAGTCCGCGATGCCGTCTGGAGTTCACCTAGCCGGTCGAGATACCAGGGAATCCGAACCAGTGGGGCGGGACGTCGGAAATGGGACGCACGAAACGGGCGACGCGGGCAGCGATCGGGCTGGGGCTGGTGACACTGCTGACGGTCGCGTGCGGGTCGGAGGGAAGTGACGCCGACGCCTCGCCGGCACCGGCAGCGGCAGCCGGGGGGGCGGTGGATCTGAGCAAGGTAACGCTCAATGTGATTGATCCCCTGCGCCTCTCGGAAGCAGAACTCGAACCGGCAGGCGTGGCAGACACTCCGTACAAGGTCAACTACATCACGGTGGCAAGTGCCGCGGAGACGTCGGCCGTGCTCGCCTCCGGCAAGGCCGATCTCGTCCTCGCCGGGGACGTGGGGTTCTCGGCCTTCGCCGCGGCCGACCTGCCGATCACCGCCATCCGCGCGGTCGAGATCCCGCGGGCCTGGTGCGGCATCGTCGTCCCCACCGACTCCCCGATCCGCACCGTCCGCGACCTGGTCGGCAAGAAGATCGCCAACCTGAAGAGCGCCGGCTCCGAGATCGTGGCGATCAACGCCTTCGAGAAGGAGGGGCTCACCTACTTCGACGACGCCGACGTCGTGAACTTCGCCACCGTCGGGGACGTGGTGGCCGCCTACCGCAGCGGCCAGGTCGACGCCTGGGCCGGGTGCAGCGCTCCGGTGTACTCCTTCGTCAGCAGCGGCGCGGCGCGCTTCGTCGTCGACGGCAGCTCCGGTCCGTGGCGCGGGAACAACCTCTGGGCGGGGTCGGCCGCGGCGCTGGGTGACCCGGCCCGCGAGGCCGCGATCGTCGACTTCCTCCACCGGGCCGAGGCCGGCTACGCGTGGGGCCAGGACAACGTCGACCAGCTCGCCGAGGCCCAGTCCAAGCTGGTGGGTGCTCCCGCCCCGATCCTCAAGGCGCTCTACGCCGTCGGGGAGATCAAGGGTGTTCCCATCAGCAGGGAGGTCACCGACGGGCTCACCCAGACCTATGACCTCGAGGTGGAGCTCGGCAACATCAAGCCGAGCACAAAGGATTTCTCGACGTACATCACCGACAGGTACAACGCACGTATCGACAACGGCTGAGCCGGTCCGATGAGATTCGCCACCGCCCTGCGCCGGGCCTGCGTACCGGTTCTGCTGCTGGCATTCTGGCAGGTGCTGGCCAGCACCGACGTGATCGACGAGCGGCTCTACTCCTCGCCGGAACGGATCGCTGACACCTTCGTCGAGCTGACCCGGGACGGAACCCTGCAGGACAACGTCGGCGTCTCGCTGCTGCGCGCGCTCGCCGGGCTGGCCCTGGGCGCCGGCCTGGGGCTGCTGGTCGGCCTGGCGGCAGGGTTGTGGCGGCTCGCGGAGGAGACCGTCGACCTCACGATCCAGATCGTGCGCACCGTGCCGGTGTTCGCGTTGACCGGTCTTTTCATCGTCTGGTTCGGCATCGGGGAGACGCCGCGGATCGTGCTCATCGCCAGCGCCTGCTTCTTCCCCATGTACCTCAATGTCTACAGCGGGGTACGGGGCGTCGACCGAAAGCTCCTCGAGATGTCCGACTCGATGGAGGTGGGATCACTGTCGGCAATGCGCCATGTGCTGCTGCCGGGTGCCCTGCCGTCGGCACTGGTGGGGTTGCGCTTCGCACTTGCCTATTCCGTACTGGCACTGGTGATCGCCGAGACGATCAACTCCCGGAACGGCATCGGGTACCTGCTCAGCAGCGCCCAGCAGTACCTGCAGACCGACATCATCTTCACCTGCGTGCTGCTGTACGGCGTTCTCGGTGTGGTGTCGGACGTCCTCGTGCGGATCCTCGAACGGGTGCTCCTGGGCTGGCGTGCGGGGGTGGAGGCACGATGACCACTCCCCAGCCCGGTCCCGCGCCCGTGTCGATGTCCAAGCCCACCCCCGCAACTGGCCCGTAACACACTCTGCAGCTCACGCAG
>NZ_JBFLUG010000102.1:0-27069 GCF_041008525.1 Parafrankia sp. FMc2
GCGTGTGCCCGATGTTCGACTTCACCGACCCCAACCACAACGGCCGATCCCCCGACCGCCCCTGACCGTAGGTCGCCAGCAACGCCTGCGCCTCGATCGGATCACCCAGCCGGGTACCCGTCCCGTGCCCCTCGACGACGTCGACCTGGGACGGGAGCAGGCGGGCCGCGGCGAGGGCCTGGCGGATGACGCGCTGCTGCGACGGGCCGTTCGGTGCCGTCAGGCCGCTGCTGGCACCGTCGGAGTTGACCGCGCTGCCCCGCACCACCGCCAGCACCGGATGCCCCAGCCGCCGCGCGTCCGACAACCGCTCCAACAGCAGCAGACCGACGCCCTCACCCCACCCCGTCCCGTCCGCCGCCTCCGCGAACGACTTGCAGCGGCCATCCGCCGCCAGACCACCCTGCCGGCTGAACTCGACGAAGGTGGTGGGGGTCGCCATCACCGTCACGCCGCCGGCCAGCGCCAGGTCGCATTCACCCTGGCGCAGGGCCTGCCCGGCGAGGTGCATGGCGACCAGTGACGAGGAGCAGGCGGTGTCGATGGTGACCGCCGGCCCCTCCAGGCCGAAGGTGTAGGCGATCCGGCCGGACGCCACACTGCCCGCGTTGCCGTTGCCGAGGTAGGGGGCGACGCCGTCGGGCAGGTCCAGCGGCCGGGAGCCGTAGTCGTGGTACATCACGCCGGTGAAGACCCCGGTGCGGCTTTCCCGCAGCCCCAGCGGGTCGAGGCCGGCGCGTTCGAACGCCTCCCACGCGGTCTCCAGCAGCAGACGCTGCTGCGGGTCCATGGCGAGCGCCTCACGCGGGCTGATGCCGAACAGGTGCGGGTCGAAGCCGGACGCGTCGTAGAGGAACCCGCCGGCGAGGTGGGCCTGGCCGTCGAGCTCGCCGCTGTCGTGGTCGTAGAGGCCGTCGACGGCCCAGCCGCGGTCGTCCGGGAAGCCGGCGATGGCGTCACGGCCTTCCGCCACCAGCTGCCAGAGCGCCTCGGGGCTGTCGACGCCGCCCGGGTAACGGCAGCTCATCGCGACGATGGCGATCGGCTCGTGGTCCCGTTCCTCGAGCTCCTGAACGCGCCGGCGGGCCAGGCGCAGGTCGGCGGTGGCCCGCCGGAGGTAGTCGAGGTACTTTTCCTCGTTCATCGCGCCGCCGCTTTCAGGAGAGTCGCCACTGTGCGAGGGGACCTGACCGTTCGAGGGGACCTGGCGCCGGGGAGACCGCCGGTCGTCACTGCAGCCCGAGTTCGCTGTCGAGGAGGTCGAAGAGCTCGTCCGCCGTCGCGGACTCCAGGGCCGTGGACCGCGGGTCGGCCCCCGCCGCGGTGAGGGTGTCGCCGCCGCCCCCGACCGCGACGCCTGGACCGCCGCCGTTCGAACCGCCGCCGCCCCCGGCACCGGCACCGGCACCGGCACCGGCAGCACCGTTCCAGCTGGCGGCGAGGGTCCGGAGCCGGTCGCTGATCGACTGCCGGTCGCGGTCGGTCACGGCGGCGGCCTGCAGGCTGGCGGCGAGGCCGTCGATCAGCGCGTAGAGCGCGTCCAGGGTGTGCGCCGACGCCGGGCCGCCGGATGCGGCTGCCCCGGGTGCCGGCGACCCGGCCGAGTCCGGTTCCGGCAGGTCGAGTTCGGCGAGCAGGTGCCGGGTGAGCGCCAGCGGCGACGGATGGTCGAACAGCAGTGTCGCCGGCAGCCGCAGGCCGGTCTCACCGCCCAGCTGGTTGCGCAGCTCGACGGCGGTCAGTGAGTCGAAGCCCAGCTCGAGGAAGCCCCGGGCCGGCTCGACCAGGGCGGGCGACGGGTGGCCGAGAATCCGCGCGGTGCGTTCCCGCACCAGTTCGAGGAGCACCCGCTGCCGTTCGGGCACCGCCAGCGGCGCGAGCTGACGGACCAGCGAGGCCGGGCGGCGGCCACCGCCACCCGCCGGCCCCGCCCCGGGGCCGGCGCTGGCTCGGCGGGGCGCGCGGACCAGGTTCTGCAGCAGCGCCGGGACCGGTTCGCCGGCGGCGGCGCCGGCACGCATGACGGGCAGGTCCAAGGCGATGGGGACGAGCAGCCCGTGGTCACCGGCGAGGGCCGCCGACAGGGTCCGCAGCCCCTCCTCGGCGGTGAGGGCGCCGAAACCCGAGCGGTGTATCCGGGCCCGGTCGGCGTCGCCGAGACCGGCCGCCATCCCGCCCTCGGTGTCCCACAGTCCCCACGCCAGGGACGTCCCGACCAGACCCTGGGCCCGCCGCCAGCCCACGAACGCGTCCAGGAAGGTGTTCGCCGCCGCGTAGTTCCCCTGACCCGCGTTCCCGAACACCCCCGACGCCGACGAGAACACCACGAACGCCGCCAGCTCCCGCCCGACCGTCGCCGCGTGCAGGTTCACCACCGCGTCGACCTTCGGCGCGAGCACCGTCGTCAGCCGGGCCGCCGTCAGCGACGACACCACGCCGTCGTCGACGATCCCCGCGACGTGCACGACCGCCGAGACCGGCTCGTCCGCCAGCAGCCCCACCACGGCATCCCGGTCCGCCACGTCGCACGCGACCAGCCGGACCCGTGCCCCGGTCGCGGTCAGCTCGTCCACCAGGGCGTCGGCGCCCCCGCCGTGCGCTCCCCGCCGGGAGATCAGCAGCAGGTCGGACGCCCCGTGGACGTCCACCAGCTGCCGCGCGACCAGCCGGCCCAGCGTGCCCGTCGCCCCCGTCACCACCACCGTGCCCGTGCCGAGCGCCGCCGGGTCGGTGGCCGGGAGCGAGGCGCGGACGAGTCGGGGCACCCGCACCACACCGCCTCGCACCGCCGCCTGCGCCAGCCCTTCGGCCAGGACCGTCTCGGCCCACCGCCGCACGCCGGCCTCGCCCAGGCCGGCGTGGACGTCGGTGTCGACGTCGACCAGGTGGAACCGGTCCGGGTTCTCCGCCTGCGCCGCCCGCACCAGACCCCACACGGCCGCGCTCTCGACTCCCCACACCGGCTCGGCCGGGTCCACCGCCACCGCGCCGGACGTCGCCACGACCAGCCGGGTGTCGCCCCATCGCCCGTCCGCCAGCCACGCCCGCACCACGTCCAGGACCCACGCTGTCCGTTCCCACACCACCGCCGCGTCCGGCACGGCGCCGCTCGCGGCGACGGATGCCGTGCAGTCGAGCAGCAGCGCCGACAGGCCCTCGACCGGCTCCGGCAGACCCTGCCCCGGGCGCACCGTCAGCCATCCGGTGGACGTGTCGGTCAGAGCGGCGGGAACGACGGCCGGCTGCGGGATCCAGTCGAGGGCGAAGACGGGGGTGGTGGCATCGCCGGGCTCGGCGAGCTGGGCCGGGGCGAGGAGGCGGAAGATCAGCCGCTCGACGGTGATCACCGGGTCGCCCGCGGCGTCCCACGCGGCGAGGCGCACCGTGTCCTCACCGGTGCGGGTGCCCTGGATCCGCAGCGCGGAGGCGCCGACCGCGTGCCGTCGCACCCCGGAGAACGCGAACGGCAGCCGGGCCTCGCCGACACGCTCGTCGAACAGGCCGGCGGCGCCGACGGCGTGCAGGGCGGCGTCGAGCAGCGCCGGGTGCACACCGAAAGCGGCGGCCTCGTCGTGCGCGGCGTCGGGCAGGCGAAGGTCCGCATGGACGTCGTTGCCGTCCCGCCAGGCGGCGGCGAGGCCCTGGAAGGTGGGACCGTAGTCGATCCCGGCTTCGGCGAGGCGGGTGTAACGGCCGGTGAGGAGCACCTGGGCGGCGCCCGCGGGCGGCTCCGTGACATCAGTGAGCGGCCCGGGGACATCCGTGAGCGGCCCGGGGAGGTCTGCCGGGGTGGCGCCGAGCAGGCCGGTGGCGACGGTGTCCCAGCCGACCGGGTCGTCGTCGGTGGCGGCCTCGGGGCGGGCGTGGACGGTGACGGTGCGGCGCCCGTCGTCGCCGGGGGCGGCGGCGGAGACGCGGATCCGCACGCCGCCGCGTTCCGGCAGGGTCAACGGGGCCTGGAGCACCAGCTCGTCGAGGACGGGGGCGCCGACGAGCTCCCCGGCGGCGAGGACCACGTCGAGGAACACGGTGGCGGGGACGACGGCCGCCCCGTAGACGACATGCTCGCCCAGCCAGGCGGGGGTGTCCCGGGCGAGGCGGCCGGTGAGCAGCAACGCCTCGCTGTCGGGCAGGGTCACGGCGGCGGCGAGCAGCGGGTGGTGCGCGGCGTCGAGGCCGGCGGCGACCAGGTCACCGGGCCCGGCGGCGGCCGAGTCGAGCCAGAGCCGCTGGTGCTGGAAGGCGTAGGTCGGCAGGTCCACGGCGCGGGCGCCGGTGCCGTCGAGGGCGGCCGCCCAGTCGACGGACTCGCCGTGCACGAACAGTTCGGCGAGCGCGGCGACCAGGGCCGCGGGCTCGTCGCGGTCGCGCCGCAGCGCCGGAACGGCGACGAGCTCGGGCAGGCCGTCGCGCACCATCGCGCTGAGCACCCCGTCGGGGCCCAGTTCGAGGATTCGGGTGACACCCGCGGCGGCCATCGCCCGCACCGCGGCGGCGAACCGGACGGGGCGGCGAACCTGGTCCACCCAGTAGTCCGGGTCCGCCCACTGCGCGGTGCCGGCGGCGGTCCCGGTGACGGTGGAGATCCCGGGCAGCCGCGGCGCGCGCAGGGTCAGCCCGTGGACGACGTCGGCGAACCCGGCGAGCATCGGCTCCATCAGCACCGAGTGGAACGCGTGGCTGACCCGCAGCCGGCTGACCTGCCAGCCGCGGGCGGCGGCCGCGGCGGCGAGGCCATCCAGGCCGTGCGGCCCGTCGCCCGGCCCGGCCAGCACGACGGACGTCGGAGCGTTCACCGCCGCGATCTCGGCCGCCAGGCCCGTCTCGGCGAGCAGGGCGCTGACCTGCGATTCCGCGGCGCCGACAGCGAGCATGCCGCCGCCGGGAGGCAGCGCCTGCATCAGCCGGCCGCGGGCGGCGACGAGCCGGGCGGCATCGGCGAGGTCGAACACCCCGGCGGCGTAGGCGGCGGTGACCTCGCCGATCGAGTGGCCGGTGACGATCTCCGGCTCCACCCCCCAGCTGCGGACCAGAGCGAGCAGGGCAACCTCGAGGGCGAACAGCGCCGGCTGGGCGTGACCGGTCCGCGCCAGCGGATCCGGGTCGGTGCCGAACACCACGTCGCGCACGGGGACGTCCAGGTGCGGGTCGAGCAGGTCGCACACCTCGTCGAACGCGGCGGCGAACGCCGGGAACGCGTCGTACAGGCCGCGGCCCATACCGAGGCGCTGCGCGCCCTGCCCGGTGAAGACCAGGCCGAGCCGGCCCTCCGCGGCGACCCCGCGGACGAGCTGGGCGCTGACCCCGCCGCGGGCGAGCGTCGCCAGGACGTCCGCCGCGTCGGTCTCGTCCGTCTCGTCGGTGGTGTCGGTGGTGTCGTCGGCCAGGACGACGGCGCGGTGGTCGAGGGCGGCCCGGCGGGTGAGGGCGAGGGCGGCGTCCGCGAGATCGGTGCCGGGAGCGGAGGTCAGGAAGTCGTGGAGCCGGCCGGCCTGCGCGTCGAGGGCCGCCTCGCCGCGGGCGGAGAGCACGAGTGGCACCGCGAAGCGCCGGGCCGCCGGCGCCGGCCGGTCCTCGGCGGCGGCAGGGTCCGGGTCGCCCTGCTCGATGATGACGTGGGCGTTGGTGCCGCTGATTCCGAACGACGACACCGCCGCCCGCCGCGGACGCCCGTCCACCTCCCAGGGTCGCGGCTCCACCAGCAGCGACACCGCGCCGGCCTCCCAGTCGACCTGCGAGGACGGGGCGTCCACGTGCAGCGTCCGGGGCATGACCCCCTCGCGCATCGCCAGCACCATCTTGATCACACCGGCCGCACCCGCAGCAGCCTGCGCATGACCGATGTTGGACTTCACCGACCCCAGCCACAGCGGCCGGTCGGCCGACCGACCCTGGCCGTAGGTCGCCAGCAGCGCCTGCGCCTCGATCGGGTCACCCAGCGTCGTACCCGTACCGTGACCCTCGACCACGTCGACATCCGCGGTGGTCAGCCCCGCGCTGGCCAGCGCCTGGCGGATCACCCGCTGCTGCGACGGGCCGTTCGGCGCCGTCAGACCGTTGCTCGCCCCGTCCTGGTTGACCGCCGAACCCCGCACCAGTGCCAGCACCCGGTGGCCGTTCCTCCGGGCATCGGACAGCCGCTCCACCAGCAGCATCCCGACGCCCTCACCCCAGCCCACCCCGTCCGCCGCGTCCGCGAACGACTTGCACCGCCCGTCCTCCGCCAGCCCCCGCTGGCGGGAGAACCCGGTGAACGTCCCCGGCGTCGCCATCACCGTCACCCCACCGGCCAACGCCAGATCACACTCACCCGCCCGCAGCGCCTGTGCCGCCAGATGCAACGCCACCAACGACGACGAACACGCCGTGTCCACCGTCACCGCCGGCCCCTCCAGACCGAACGCATACGACACCCGACCCGACGCCACACTCCCCGAGTTACCCGTCCCCAGATACCCCTCGACCTCGTCCGGCACCACCAGATTCCGGGCCAGGTAGTCGTGGTACATCAGGCCCACGAAAACCCCGGTCCGGCTGCCGCGCAGCCCCACCGGATCCACACCTGCCCGCTCGAACACCTCCCACGACGACTCCAACAACAAACGCTGCTGCGGATCCATCGCCAACGCCTCACGCGGCGATATCCCGAACAACCCCGCATCGAAATCCGCCGCGTCATACAGGAATCCACCCGCGCGGGTGTAGGACGTTCCGGGATTGTCGGGGTCGGGGTGGTAAAGGCCCTCCAGGTCCCACCCGCGGTCCGCGGGGAACAGGCCGATTCCGTCCCGGCCGTCCGCCACCAGATCCCACAGGCCTTCCGGCGACACCACCCCACCCGGGTACCGGCAGGCCATCCCCACGATCGCCACCGGCTCGTCCGCCGCGACCGCTGTCGCCACCGGCCGCCCGGGGGCCGCCTCGTCAGGCCCACCGCCCAGCTGGGCCGCGAGGAAGTCGGCGAGCGCACCGGCATTCGGATAGTCGAAGATCAGTGTGGCCGGCAGCCGCAGGCCGGTCGTGACACCCAGCTGGTTGCGCAGCTCGACGGCGGTCAGCGAGTCGAAGCCGAGCTCACGGAACGCACGGGCGGTCGGCACGTCCTCGGGGGCGGCGTAGCCGAGAACGGCGGCCGCATGGCCGCGCACGACCTGCAGTGCCTCCCGCCGCCGCTCGGGGCCGTCCAGGCCGCGGAGCCGTTCCGCCAGCGAGGAGACCGCGACCGGAGCCGCGGTACGGCGGCGTACCGGCGGAAGCAGGACGTGCAGCAGCGGCGGCAGCTCGTCCGCGGTACGCAGGATCGCGAGGTCGAGCCGGATCGGCACCGCGAGGGCGGCCCGGCCCGCGACCGCGAGGTCGAACAGCTCCAGGCCCTCCTGGACGCCGAGTGCCCCCACGCCGGAACGCCGCAGCCGGGCACGGTCGGCCTCGCCGAGACCACCCGCCATCCCGCTCTCGGTGTCCCACAGTCCCCACGCCAGGGACGTCCCGACCAGACCCTGGGCCCGCCGCCAGCCCACGAACGCGTCCACGAAGGTGTTCGCCGCCGCGTAGTTCCCCTGACCCGCGTTCCCGAACACCCCCGACGCCGACGAGAACACCACGAACGCCGCCAGCTCCCGCCCCGCCGTCGCCGCGTGCAGGTTCACCACCGCGTCGACCTTCGGCGCGAACACCCCCGTCAGCCGGGCCGCCGTCAACGACGAGACGACCCCGTCGTCGACCACTCCCGCCACGTGCACCACACCCGTCACGTCGACGCCCGCCACCGCTGTCGCCAGCGCGTCCCGGTCCGCCACGTCGCAGGCGACCAGCCGGACCCGCGCGCCCGCGTTCTCCAGCTCCGCCACGAGTTCCGCCGCGCCGGGTGCGCTCGTTCCGCGCCGCGACACCAGCAGCAGATCAGCCACCCCGTGCGCGTCCACCAGATGCCGGGCGACGACGCCGCCCAGCGTGCCCGTCGCCCCCGTCACCAGCACTGTGCCCGCCCCGAACGCGGACGCCGACCCCGTGGCCGCCGCGGGTTCTGAGGCCGCCCCGAGTTCCGACGCCGCATCGGGTTCCGACGCCGCATCGGGTTCCGCCGGCGTTCCGGCCTCGGCCGGCGGGAGCGCCGGACGGACCAGCCGGGGCACCCGCACCACGTCGCCCCGTACCGCCGCCTGGGCGACACCGGCGGCCACCACGGACGCCACGATGTCCCGGGCGCGGGAGTCGTCCAGGCCGGCCTCCACGTCCACCAGGAAGAACCGGTCCGGGTTCTCGGACTGCGCCGCCCGCACCAGACCCCACACCGCGGCGCTCTCGACACCCCACACCCGCTCGCCGTCCCGCGCGGCCACCGCCCCGGAGGTCAGCACCACCAGCCGAGCGTCACCCCACCGCCCGTCCACCAGCCACGCGCGTACCGCGTCCAGGACGCCCACCGCGCGCTGCAGCACCACCGCGGCCCGCGGGCCGTCGGCGTCCTCGGAGTCGTCGCGGTCGTCGCGGTCGTCGGGATCGCGGCAGTCCAGTACGACCGTCGCCATGCCGGGCACGGGCTCCGGCAGACCGGCGTCGACGGGCACCGTCAGCCACTCGCCCACCGCCGCCACCGAACCAGCACCCGCCTCCGGGTCCGCACCCGCACCCGCACGGATGGGAAGGTGATGCTCCGGCCACGCCAGCTCGTACAGCGAGCGCGCGGCCGCCGCGCGGACGGCCGCGCCCGCGGTGTCCCCGGCGGCGCGGAACGCGAGCCCGTCGATCGTCGCGACCGGCCGGCCGGCGTCGTCGGCGAGGTCCACGCGCACCCGCCCGCCGTCACCGGCACCCGGGCCGGATGAGCCGTCCGAGCCCGGGCCACCGAGGCGGATCCGGGCCCGCAGCGCCGACGCCCCCGCGGCGTGCAGGCGCACTCCGGAGAAGGCGAACGGCACTCTGGGAGATCCGGCCGGCTCACCGGCGGAGCCGTCGCCGGTCCTGTCTCCGTCTCCGTCTCCGTCGTCGGCGCCGTCAGCGGAGCTGCCGCCGACGAGGAGTGCGTGCAGCGCGGAGTCCAGCAGGGCGGGGTGAAGCCCGAAGCCGTCGGTGTCCGCGTCGGCGGGCAGGCGTGCCTCGACGTAGAGGTCCGTCCCGTGCCGCCAGGCTGCGGCCAGGCCCTGGAAGAGCGGGCCGTAGCCGAACCCTGCGGCGGCGAGGACACCGTACGCGCCGTCGACGGGCAGGCTTTCACCGCCGGCCGGCGGCCAGGTCGCGAGGTCCACGGTGTCGTCGGCGGCGTCGGTTCCGTCCGGGGCGTCGGGCCGCAGGCTGCCGGTGGCGTGCACCGTCCAGTCGTCGTCCTGGCCGGCGTCGGCCGGGCGGGAGTGGATGTGAACGGCGCGCAGGCCGTCGCCGTCCGCGTCGCCGACGGCGACCTGCACCCAGAGCTCCTCGCCGGGTGCCAGGGCCATCGGCTGCCGCAGGACCAGCTCGTCCAGGACGGGGGTGCCGGCCAGGTCGCCCGCGGTCAGGGCCAGGTCGAGCAGGGCCGTGCCGGGGAGCAGGATCTCGCCGAGCACCACGTGGTCGGCGAGCCACGGGTGGGTGCGGGTGGAGATCCGTCCGGTGAGCACGGTGCCCTCGCCGGCGGCGAGGCGCACGGCGGCGCCGAGCAGCGGATGTCCGGTGGCCAGCTGGCCGAGACCGGCCGGGTCGCCGCTCCCGTGGGCGCCGGGCGCCGGCGGCCAGAACCGCTGCCCGCCGAACGCATAGGTCGGCAGCATCTCCGCGCCGCCCGCCCTCACCGCGTCGGCGTGGACGCCGGCGGCGGTGTCGGTCTCGGCGGTGTCGGTGTCGGTGTCGGCGGCGGTGTCGGTGTCGGCGGCGGTGTCGGTGTCGGCGGCGGTGTCGGCGGCGGTGTCGATGTCGGTGATGACGGCGGCCCAGTCGACGCCGGTGCCGCGCACGTACACCGTTGCGAGGGCGGTGAGCAGGGTGGACGGCTCGTCGTGGTCGCGGCGCAGCGCGGCGACGGCGGTCGCGTCGGGGGCGCAGTCACGCACCATGGCGGTGAGGGCGGCGTCCGGCCCGACCTCGAGGAAGCGGGTGACGCCTGCCGCGGTCATCGCGGCGACGGCGTCGGCGAACCGCACGGGCTGGCGGACCTGGGCGGTCCAGTAATCGGGATCGGTCCACTGCCCGGGCTGGACGGCCGCGCCGGTGACGGTGGACACCGCACCGAGGCGCGGTTCGCGGAAGGTCAGCCCGCGCATGACGGCGCCGAACTCGGCGAGCATCGGCTCCATCAGCGCCGAGTGGAAGGCGTGGCTGACCCGCAGCCGGGTGGTCTGCCAACCGCGGTCGGCGGCCAGCCGCGCAACCTCGTCCAGACTCTCGGACGGGCCGGCGAGCACCACCGCGGCGGGGCCGTTGACCGCCGCCACGTCGACCCCCAGGCCGTCCTGCCGGGACTGCCGGGACTGCTCGTGCTGCTCCAGTGCCGCGCGGACGTCCGCCTCGGTGGCACCGACGGCGAGCATGCCACCGCCGTCGGGCAGTGCCTGCATGAGCCGGCCGCGGGCGGCGACCAGGGTGGCGGCGTCGGCGAGGGAGAGCACCCCGGCGGCGTGGGCGGCGGTGATCTCACCGATCGAGTGGCCGGCGACGACGTCCGGGGTGACGCCCCACTCGCGCAGCAGCGCGAGCAGCGCGACCTCGACGGCGAACAGCGCCGGCTGGGCGTTGCCGGTGCGGTCGAGCCCGGCCCGTCCACCCGCCCCTCCGCCGGTGAGGACGTCCCGCAGCGGGGTGTCGAGGTACTCGTCCAGGTAACCACTGACCTCGTCAAACGCGGCGGCGAACGCGGGGAACGCGGCGTGGAGCGCCTGCCCCATGCCGAGCCGCTGCGCGCCCTGCCCGGTGAACAGCAGGCCCAGCCTGCCCTCGGACACCTCCCCGAGCACCGTCCCGCTCGCCGCGGTGCTGCTGCCTGCCGGCCGGGTCCCGTCGTCGGGCTGGGGTTCGCCGGCGAGGCGGGTCAGCTGGTCCAGCAGTTCGTCGTGGTCGGCGGCGAGCAGGACGGCGCGGTGGCCGAGCCGGGCGCGGGCCGCCGTGCCCCGCGCGACCGCGGTGACATGGCTGGCGAGCTCGGGCCGCTCGACGAGGAAGGCCCGCAGCCGGGCGGCCTGCGCGCGCAGCCCGTCCGCGCTGACCGACGACAGCAGGTACGGAACCGCTGGACGCGAGACCTCCCCGGACCCGAAGCCGGACCAGGACCCGGACCCGGACTCCACGGGCGGCAGCGCGGGCGGGGCCGGCTCGGCGAGCGGGGGTTCTTCGACGATGACGTGGGCGTTGGTGCCGCTGACGCCGAAGGAGGAGATGCCGGCGCGGCGCGGGGCGCCGGTGCTCTCCCAGGCGCGGGCCTCGGTGAGCAGCGCCACCGCGCCGGCCGTCCAGTCGACGCCCGGGGAAGGGGCGTCGACGTGCAGGGTGCGCGGCAGGGTGCGGTGCCGCATCGCCAGCACCATTTTGATCAGACCGGCGACCCCGGAGGCGGACTGGGTGTGCCCGATGTTCGACTTGATCGAGCCGAGCCACAGCGGACGGTCCGCCGGGCGACCCTGCCCGTAGGTGGCGAGCAGCGCCTGCGCCTCGATCGGGTCGCCGAGGACGGTGCCGGTGCCGTGGCCCTCGACGGCGTCGACGTCGGCCGCGGCGAGCCCGGCGCCCGCGAGCGCCTGGCGGATCACCCGCTGCTGCGCCGGGCCGTTCGGGGCGGTCAGCCCGTTGCTGGCGCCGTCCTGGTTCACCGCCGTCCCGCGCACCACGGCGAGGACCTGGTGGCCGTGCCGCCGTGCGTCGGAGAGCCGTTCGACCAGGATGACGCCGACGCCTTCGGCCCAGCCGGTGCCGTCGGCGGCGGCGGCGAAGGAGCGGCACCGCCCGTCGGCGGACAGCCCCCGCTGGCGGCTGAACTCGGCGAACGTGCCGGGAACGGCCATCACCGTCACACCGCCGGCGAGCGCCAGGTCGCACTCGCCGGCGCGCAGCGACTGGGCGGCGAGGTGCAGGGCGACGAGCGAGGACGAGCAGGCGGTGTCGACGGTGACCGCCGGGCCCTCCAGGCCGAAGGTGTAGGAGATCCGCCCGGAGGCGACGCTGCCCGCGCTGCCGATGCCGACGTAGCCGGCGAGATCCTCGGTGCTCTCGGCGAGCAGCGGCAGGTAGCCCTGGTTGGTGGTGCCGACGAAGACGCCGACGGGACGTCCGCGCTGCCCCAGCGGGTCGAGACCGGCCCGTTCGAACGCCTCCCAGGCGACTTCGAGGAGCTGGCGGTGCTGCGGGTCCATGGCCAGTGCCTCGCGCGGGCTGATCCCGAACAGGGCCTGGTCGAAGCGGTCGGCGTCAGGCAGGAAGCCGCCTTCGAACACGCGCGGCTCGTCCGCCGCGGCCGGGGCGTAGAGGGCGTCGACGTCCCAGCCGCGGTTGGTCGGGAAGGGCCCGATCGTGTCGACGCCGCCGTCGACGACGCGCCACAGGTCCTCGGGTGAGGTGATGCCGCCGGGGTAGCGGCAGGCCATCGCGACGATGACGATCGGGTCGTCGTGCGCCGGGGCCGCGGCCGGTACGTGTGCCGGGGAAGGGGCCGGCACGGCCACGGCCCCGGACAACTCGGTGCCGAGGTGGCGGGCGAGATCCTCGACCGTCGGATAGTCGAAGACGAGGGCCGGCGGCAGCCGCAGCCCGGTCTCGGTGACGAGCCGGTTGCGCAGTTCCACCGCGGTGAGCGAGTCGAACCCGAGCTCGCGGAACGGCCGGTGCACGGCGACGGGCTCGGTGGACGAGTGGCCGAGGACAGCGGCGGCCTGCGCCCGGACGAGATCACGCAGGGCGGCGTCCCGTTCCGCCTCGGGCAGCGCGGCGAGCCGCCCGCGCCCCCTCATCGAGGACCTCCCGGACGTCCGCGACGACGAGGGCCGCCTCGGGTCCGGTGACGGCCTGGCCGAGCACACGCAGCGCGAGCTCCGGTGGGAGCCCGGCCAGGCCGGTGCGGCGCAGGTCGGCGGCGGTCGAGCCGACGGCGGCGAGGCCGGCGCCGTCCCACGGCCCCCAGGCGAGGGACGTCCCGGCGCGGCCCGCGGCCCGGCGTCGCCGGGCGATCGCGTCCAGCCCGGCGTTCGCGGCCGCGTAGGCGCCGCCGCCGCCGCTGCCCCAGGCCGCGGCGATCGAGGAGAAGAGGAGGAAGGCGTCCAGCGGGTGGTCGCCGAGCAGCTCGTCGAGGTGCTCGGCACCGGCCGTCTTGCCGGCCAGGTAGTGGGCCAGCGTGGCGGCGTCGAGGTCGGCCAGCGCGGTCGCACCACCGACACCGGCGGCGTGCACGACGGCGGTGAGCGGCTCGTCCGCGGAGCCGGCGAAGCCGGCGAGATCGACGGAGCCGGCGGGCCCGGTGAGGCCGGCGAGCAGGTCGGCCACGGCGGTGCGGTCCGCGAGATCGCAGGCGACGACGCTCACGCGCGCACCGGTGTCGGCGAGTTCGGCGGCCAGCTCCTCGGCACCGTCGGCGGCGGGTCCGCCGCGGCTCACGAGCACGAGATGCGCGGCACCGTTCGCCGCCGCCCAACGGGCGACATGCGCGCCGAGCGCCCCGGTCCCGCCGGTGATCAGCACGGTGCCACGGGGCTGCCACCCGTCCGTCCCCGAACCCATGCCCGAAGCCGGGCCTGCGACGGTTCGGGCCAGTCTGCGCACCCGGCTCCCGGTGCGGCGCACGGCGAGCTGGTCCTCCGCGTCGGCCGGCCCGGCGGTGGCGAGTACCGCCGCGACCCGGCCCGCGGCCCGCGGGTCCAGCGCCGGCGGCAGGTCGACCAGCCCACCCCAGCGCCCGGGATGCTCCAGGCCGACGACCCGCCCGAGCCCCCACACCTGCGCCTGGACGACGTCGACCGGCGGATCGGCCGGCCCGGTGGCCACCGCACCCCGGGTGATGATCCACAGCGGTGCCGTGACGTCCGCGGCGCCGAGCGCCTGGACCAGCGCGAGCGTCCCGCTCAACGCCCGGCTCACGACGGGGTGCGCCGGGTCCGGGCGGTCGTCGCCGGCGAGCAGCGACACGACGCCGGCCGGCGGCGCGCCCAGGGTGGCGACCGCCGCGCGCAGCCGCTCGGCGAGAACGTCCCGGTCAGCACTCCCGGGCACGGTCAGTGTCTCGCCGCCGTACGCGCCGACCAGCGCGACGATCTCCGCCGCGCCCTTCTCCCCCACGGCCGTCTCGCCCGCAGCCGTCGCGTCCACGGGCTCGGGGACGACGACGAGCCAGGTCCCGGCCAGCCGGACCGGACCGGGACCGGCGTCGGACCGGGCCCGCCACTGCTCGCGGTAGCACCAGGACGCCGCCGCGTCGTCGCCCCGCCAGCGACGGCGCCACTCGCGCAGGGCGGGCACCAGCGCACCGAGCGGTTCCTGCACCTCGGCGTCCAGCCGCAGCTCCTGGGCGACCGCGCTGAGATCCCCGCGCTCGACCGCGCCCCAGAAGGCACCGTCGTCGACCCGGCCGAGGGCGCCGTCGCCGTCCGGGGCGGCGGACGCAGCCGCGGGCGCCATCGCCGTCCGCAGCCAGTACCGCTGCCGCTCGAACGGGTACGTCGGCAGGTCCGGCAGGACCGACGGTCTCGGCAGGACCGGCGGCCCCGACGGCTCGGGCAGCCCCGACGCCTCCGGCAGGTCGGGCGGCTCCGCACCCGCGGCGGGGACGTCCGGCAGCAGTGCGGACCAGTCGACGGCGACGCCGTGGACGAACAGCTGTGCCAGTGCGCCGAGCAGCGCCGTGGCCTCGTCGCGTCCGCGCCGCAGCGCGGGCACCGCGACGAGCTCCGGACGGGCCTCGGCGGCGAGCGCGGCCAGCACCGAGTCCGGCCCGAGTTCCAGGATGCGGGTCACGCCCCGGGCGGCGAGCTCCGTCACCGTGTCGGCGAAGCGCACCGCGCGGCGCACCTGGCTTGCCCAGTACGCCGGATCCGACCATTCGCCGGGTGCGACGACCCGTCCGGTGACGGTCGACACGCCCTGCACCCGCGGTTCGGTGAAGGTGAGACCATCGGCCACCGCCGCGAACGCGGGCAGCATCGGCTCCATCAGCGCCGAGTGGAAGGCGTGGCTGACCCGCAGCCGGTTCGTCTTCCAGCCCCGCGACGCGGCCGCGTCAGCGACCCGGTCGAGTGTCTCCGCCGGGCCGGAAAGCACCACCGCGGTCGGACCGTTCACCGCGGCGACGTCCACCGCCCCACCGGGGGTGTCGGCGTCGAACGCGGCGAGCAGGCCGGTCACCTCGGCCTCGGCGGCGTTGACGGCCAGCATCCCGCCGCCCGCCGGCAGCCCACCCATCAGCCGGCCGCGCGCCACCACCAGGGCCGCCGCGTCCGCCAGCTCCAGCACCCCGGCCGCGTAGGCGGCGGTGATCTCACCGACCGAGTGGCCGGCGACGACATCCGGTTCGACACCGAGATGGCGGACGAGGGCGAGCAGGGCGACCTCGACGGCGAACAGCGCCGGCTGCGCGAACTCCGTCCGGTTCAGCAGCTCCTGGTCGTCGCCGTCGACGACCGCGCGCAGCGAGCGACCCGGCCGCTCGTCCAGCGGGGTGCCCGGCCGCGCGTCCTGCCGGACGTCCAACTGGGCGTCCAGCAGGGCGCAGACCTCGTCGTACGCGGCCGCGTACACGGGGAACCGCCGGTACAGCTCCCGCCCCATCCCCAGCCGCTGCGCACCCTGACCGGTGAAGACCACCGCGAGCCGGCCCGGTGTGGCCTCCCCCCGGACGACACCGGCGGCGACCTCGTCACCCGCCAGCGCAGCCAGGCCCCGCTCCAGGCCGGACGTCCCGTCGGCCAGCACGACGGCCCGGTGCTCCCGCGCGGGCCGGGTCAGGAGGACCCGCCCGACAGCGGCCGGGCCCCCCGCGGAGCCGTCCGTCACGGAGCCGTCCGTCACGGAGGCGGCGGTGAAGGCGCGCAGACGCCCGGCGTGGGCCGTGAGGGCCCGGCCGGTCCGCGCGCTGAGCACCACCGGCACCACCGGCAGGCCCGCGCCCGGCTGTGGTTCCGCCGCATCCGGCGCCAGCCCCTCCGCCGGCTCGGCTGACGTGTCGAGGACCGGCGCTTCTTCCACCACGATGTGCGCGTTCGTCCCGCTGATCCCGAACGACGACACCCCCGCCCGCCGCGGCTCACCCCCACCCGGCCACCCCTGCGCCTGCTCCAACAACCGCACCCCGCCGGACGACCAGTCCACCCCCGACGACGGCGCATCCACATGCAACGTCCGCGGCAACACCCCCGCCCGCAACGCCAACACCATCTTGATCACACCAGCCACACCCGCAGCCGCCTGCGTGTGCCCGATGTTCGACTTCACCGACCCCAACCACAACGGCCGATCCCCCGACCGCCCCTGACCGTAGGTCGCCAGCAACGCCTGCGCCTCGATCGGATCACCCAGCCGGGTACCCGTCCCGTGGGCCTCCACCGCGTCGAGGTCGGTGGGCGCCAGCCGGGCGTCCGCCAGTGCCTGCAGGATGACGCGCTGCTGGGACGGGCCGTTCGGCGCGGTCAGACCGTTCGACGCCCCGTCCTGGTTGACCGCGCTGCCCCGCACCACCGCCAGCACCGGATGCCCCAGCCGCCGCGCGTCCGACAACCGCTCCAGCAGCAGCAGGCCCGCCCCCTCGCCCCACCCCGTCCCGTCCGCCGCCTCGGCGAACGACTTGCAGCGGCCGTCCGCCGCCAGACCGCCCTGCCGGCCGAACTCGGCGAACAGGCCCGGGCTGGACATCACTGTCACGCCACCGGCGAGCGCCGCCTCGCACTCCCGGTTCCGCAGCGCCCGGCAGGCCAGGTGCAGGGCGACGAGCGACGACGAGCAGGCCGTGTCGACGGTGACCGCCGGCCCCTCGAAACCGAAGGTGTAGGCGAGCCGCCCGGACAGCACCGCGGGGGCCGTCCCGGTCAGCAGGTGGCCGAGAACCTCGTCGGGGAACGCGGGAATGTCCTCGGTGTACCCGAGATAACTGCCGCCGACGAACACGCCGACGGGACGTCCGCGCAGCCCGGCCGGGTTGATCCGGGCCCGTTCGAACGTCTCCCAGGCCACCTCGAGCAGCAGGCGCTGCTGCGGGTCCATGGCGAGCGCCTCGCGCGGGCTGATACCGAAGAACGCCGGGTCGAAGTCACCGGCGTCGTAGAGGAAGCCGCCGGCGGGCGTCTGCTCGTCGGCGAGGTTCCAGCCACGGTCGGTGGGAAGCTCACCGACCGCGTCACCGCCCTCGGCGAGCAGCCGCCAGAAGTCCTCCGGGCTGCGGACGTCCCCCGGGTACCGGCAGCCCATGGCGACGATCGCGATCGGCTCCCGCGCGGCCGCCTCGACACCGGTGAGCCGCTGGCGGGTCTGGTGGAGATCCGCCGTCACCCACCGGAGGTAGTCGCGAAGGGTCTCCTCACTCGCCATCAGAATCCACCTCTGCGGGTAGGCCTACGGTCAGCGGCGATGACGGATATCCGGCCGCGGCCGGATATCCGTTCCGCCCACGCGGATATCCCACCCGGGGCAGCCTCGGGACGATGCTAGAAGCGGCTTCACCGAGCCGGACACCCCTAGTCGGCCCCTACCGCCACCGGCCGAATACCGCGGCGAAAACAGTTTTGCCGGGCCGGGCGAGAGCGACGACACCACGCCGTGTTCAAATCCACATCAGGCCGTGCGGCGAGGACATCGCCGCGGAACAGGCCCTTGGACCGGGCCATTCGGATGCTCTCGGAAAGATTCGGAAGACAGCTCGCCGAGAAGAGTGCCGGGATCACCGCAGACATTTCCGAGGATGCCGTCCAACATAGTGGAACCTGTGTGTACGTTCCACCGTGGGACGGGCGGCGCACGAGCTGTTCATCAGCCTGTTTCCGGGCATTTGGCCATGTCGGCCGCGCGATCGATCCGACCATGGCGCACTTCGGTCCCGGCCGACCCGCCCGCGGGCCACGGTTCCGGCCGCGGGCCCGGCCTCGACCGGCACGGGCCGGCACGGGCCGGCACGGGCCGGCACGCACGATCGTGCCGTTAGCCCATCGGCGCGTTGCCGCGTGTTCACGCTGGCACATACCGTCGCACTGTCCGTCCGCAGCGGACGCCCGGCCGGCACCGGTCGTCGCTCCGATCGCCCTACCCCCGACTGCCCGGCCCGGCCCGTCAGCGGGGGGTGCCCGGCCGGAGGGGCACCGCGGACGGGGCGGCGGCGGATCAGGGCGGCGCACCACACCCCGTCGAATGCTTGCTTAAGTAAACCTCACCTAATTTAATCGGATGCGGCCGGAAGAGGATATTCCGAACGTGTGCGGAGCGTGATGGCAGTGACCTGGTCCGATCCTGATATCGAGCACGGCTCCCGGCACCAGGAGGAACACCCGGGCCGGCGGGTGGGGAACCGTCCACCCGAGGCCCGCCGACGGCGCCCCGGGCCGCCGCGTGCCAGGGCTCTGTCGGCGCGACTGCGGGTGACGGTCGTCCTCGCGGTCGCCGCGGTGACCGGCCTGCTGCTGGCCGGCTGTGGATCGTCCGACGAGGCGGAACCGTCGACCGCGCCCTCGTCGACGGCGTCGACGTCCGCGGTGCCGTCCGCCGGGCCGACCGAGGCGGCTCCCGTGCTGCCGGTCACCGTGCCCTCGGCCGGCGGTGGCGACGTGACCGTCACCGACGTCAGCAGGATCATTCCCCTCAACGGTGAGATCGCCGAGATCGTCTTCGCGCTCGGGCTCGGTGACCGGGTGGTGGCGACCGACGTCTCCGCCACCTATCCGCCCGAGGCCGCGGCCAGGCCGAAGATCGGCTATCAGCGGTCGCTCGCCGCGGAGGGCATCCTCGCCCTGCGGCCGACGATCCTGGTGGGCACACCGGAGGCCGGTCCTCCCCCCGTCATCGAACAGCTGCGGTCGGCCGGCGTTCCCACGGTGATCGTCGAGCGGGGCGCCGGGTCGCTGGACGGCATCGGCGCGAAGATCCGGGCCGTGGGCGCGGCACTCGGGGTGCCCGGCCGCGGTGTGGCACTGGCGGCCACCACGCAGACCGAGCTGGACAGGGCTGTCGAGCGGGCCTCGGGCGCCACAAGCTCACCGAAGGTCGCCTTCCTCTACGTGCGCGGTCAGCAGAACGTGGCCATGATCGGCGGCGAGGGCAGTGGAGCGGACCTGCTGATCGAGGCCGCCCACGGCGTCGACGCCGGCAGCGCGGCGGGACTGGGTGAGTTCACGCCGCTGACGGCCGAGGCGCTGGTCGCCGCGGATCCCGACCATCTGCTGCTGCTCAGCGACGGCCTGGAGTCGGTCGGCGGGATCGACGGGCTGCTCCGGCTGCCGGGAGTCGCCCAGACCACCGCCGGTGAGAACCGGGCGGTCATCGACCTCGACGACCTGGAACTGCTCGGTCTGGGCCCGCGCACCCCCGCCGCGCTCGACGAGCTGGTGGACGCGCTCCACCCGGGCCTGCGGTGACCCGACCCCCGGCCGAGGGCGCCCTGGCGCCGACGCCCGGGGGCCCGGCGGGAGTGGAGAAGCCTCGCCTGCGCGGACGCGGACGCGGACCAGCCCGGCGGGGCCGTACGGCGTCGGCCCTGGTCCTCCTGACAGCCGCGGTCGCGGCGGCCGCGGTGCTCAGCGCCGCGACCGGCGCGGTCGGTGTCCCACCGTTGTCCGTGATCGGCGTCCTCAGCGACCACCTCGGCCTGGGCACCCTCGGCGTGGACGTCAGCGCGCGGCACGACGCGGTGATCTGGAACATCCGGCTGCCCCGTGTCCTGCTCGGGCTGCTGGTCGGCGCGTGCCTCGGCTGCGCCGGCGCGATCCTGCAGGGGCTGTCCGGCAACCCGCTGGCCGACCCGGCGCTGGTCGGGGTCTCCGGCGGGGCGGCCGCCGGAGCCGCGGCCGCCATCGTCGCCGCGCCCACCCTGCTCGGCCAGTGGACCGTGCCCGCCGCCGCCTTCCTCGGCGGGCTGCTCGCCACCTCCGTGGTCTACCTCGCGGCCCGCCGGGACGGCCGGACGGAGATCATCACCCTGATGCTCGCCGGTGTCGCGGTCGGCGCGGTCGCCAACGCCCTCGTCGGGCTGGCGATCTTCACAGCGAACGACCAGGAGCTGCGCGACATCACCTTCTGGAGCCTCGGCAGCATCGGCGGTGCGACCTGGACGGCGCTCGCGGCGGTGGCTCCGCCCGGTCTGATCGGGCTGGTGCTGGCCCTGCGCCTGGCCCGCCCGCTGGACCTGCTGGCCCTCGGGGAACGGGAGGCGGCGCACCTCGGCCTGCCGGTCGAACGCACCCACCGCCAGGCGGTCGCGCTGGTCGCGCTGCTCACCGCCGCCGCCGTCGCGTTCACCGGGATCATCTGGTTCGTCGGCCTGGTCGCCCCGCATCTGGTGCGTCTCGTCGGCGGCCCACGGCACGCGACGCTGCTGCCCGCCTCGGCACTGGTCGGCGCCGGCACCGTGGTGCTCGCCGACCTCGCCGCGCGCACGATCGCCGTGCCGGCGGAGGTGCCACTCGGCGTGGTGACGGCCCTGGTCGGCGGGCCCGTGTTCGTCCTGCTGCTGCGCCGCACCCGCAACGCCCACGGCGGATGGGCATGACCGCGGACCCGGCCGCGGGCACAGCCGGGGAGACGACCGGGGACACAACCGTGGACGCGGCCGGCGAACCGGTCCTGACCGCAGCCGGCCTGTCCGTCCACACGTCGACGGGCCGGCTGCTGGACGACGTCACGCTGACCGTGCGCGCCGGGGAGCTGCTGGCGATCGTCGGCCCCAACGGGGCTGGCAAGTCGACCCTGCTCGCCGCGCTGGCCGGTGACCGCCCCGCCCCCCGCACCCGCACGACCGGCGAGGTCAGCCTGTTCGGGCGCCCGGTCGGCAGCTACCGGCCGGGCGCGCTCGCCCGCCTGCGCGCGGTCCTCCCGCAGAGCGGCACGCCGCGCTTCCCGTTCACCGTCTCCGACGTGGTCCGGCTGGGCCGGGCGCCCTGGCCACCGGACCGCGACCGGGACGACGCGGCCGTCGGCACGGCGCTGGCCATCGCCGACGTCGCCCACCTCACCGCCCGCCGCTGCACCGACCTGTCCGGCGGGGAGCAGGCCCGGGTCAGTCTCGCCCGGGTCCTCGCCCAGGACGCCCCGGTCCTGCTGCTGGACGAGCCGACCGCCGCCCTGGACCTGCGGCACACCGAGAACGTCCTGATGACGGCGCGCCGGATGGCGGACGCGGGCCGGGCCGTGGTCGTCGTCGTCCACGACCTCAACCTCGCCGCGGTGCACGCCACCACCGTCGCCGTCCTCGCCGGCGGGCGGCTACGTGCCCTGGGTTCGCCTGCCGAGGCCCTGACCAGCACCATCCTGACCGAGACCTACGATCATCCGGTCACCGTGATCGACCATCCGCTACGCCCGGTCAGGCTGGTCCTCCCCGGCGGGCTGCCCGCCGGCCAGCCCCTCCCGCCGCAGAGCCCGGAAGCGTAGATCCCGACACGGCGACAGGGCAACAGAGAACGTGGCCGGAATCACGAGGGAATCACCCGTCGAGCGAATCGTAATGGTTCTGCTTGCCAGCAAAAAGTAACAGGCTGACACCTCGGCCGTAACAACCCCAACATCGTCCCGGACAACACTTGTGCAGCATTGGGCGTCCGACCGAGCAGACGACGCCCCTGACCCTGACTGGCGGGTGTTCCATGGACGATGTCCTGTCAATGGTGATGTCCATGGACAGCATTCCGACATTGCCGGAGACCGACGTGATACTTGCGGAGCTCCGCCGGCTGCCCCAGACCGCCGAGACCGCGGCCCTGATCGACGATCTGCTGGAGTTCCGGACGCTGCTCGCGGCGCGGTCGACGGATACGGATCAGGCCCACTGACGCCGTCCCCGAAGGCGATGGGCCGGGGGAAACCGACACCGGGCAGGCGCGGGTCAGGCGGCGACGCCGGCCACGGGCACCGGCGGTCCGGTCTTCCGCCCCGTCTGCCCGGTGCGGTCGCGTTGGCTACCGGGAGCCGAAGGGCTGCCCCTGGCCGCCGCTGCGCTCCCCGCCGAAACGCTCGTTGAACTGCCCGCCCTGGCCCTGGCCGGCCCCCGCACCGACCAGCTCCTGCAGACGGTTCTCGACGTACCGCTCACTGTGGTGCGTCCGGTCAGCAATCCGCGCGATCAGGTCGTTGATGCCGGTCGCCGCGTCCAGGTCGGCGGCGCTGACCTGACCGAACTGGTCGAGCAGCGGGTAGCGAAGCTGCCGCCAGTTCTGGCGCAGCTGCTGCTCGACCTGCTGGCGCTGCTGCTGCTCCTGCTGAGACATCAGATATACCCTTTCGTCCGGTTCGGTTTCATGCCGCGGTAGCGCGGGGGAAACGCTACCCAGGCGATCGGCGGAACGCCGTGCGACTGCCGACTCGGCGTGGATACCGACCAGACACGCCATTGTTCCCAAATGGAGATCCGAAACGGCTGTGCGGATTCTCGACAAAGGTCGATCCCGCCGGCCGCAGGTGTTCGTCGCCGGGCCTGTCGTCTCCGCGCTCACCTCGCCGCTGATCGGGCTGGCGCCGGCCGACCAGCCGGATGGATGATCGAGGCGTGCCGCGCCCCGGCTGGCGAGGGGGGTACTGACCCGACCTCCCTGGACGGTGTGCCGGTACCTAGCGTGGAGGCATGAGTACCGATCTGAGCTTGAACAACGGCGTCAGGCTGCCCGCTCTCGGCTTCGGCGTCTTCCAGACCCCGCCCGAGGAGACCGCGGTCGCGGTCGAGGAGGCGCTGCGGGTCGGCTACCGGCTGATCGACACCGCCGCCGCCTACGGCAACGAGCGCGGCGTCGGCGAGGGGATCCGCCGGTCAGGCCTCACCCGCGGCGACATCTTCATCGAGACCAAGGTCTGGATCAGCGACTACGGCTACGACGAGACCCTGCACGCGTTCGAGAAGGCGGTCGGCAAGCTCGGCGTCGACCAGCTCGACCTGCTGATCCTGCACCAGCCGCTGCCGAGCGAGTTCGACCTCACCATCGACGCCTACCGGGCCCTCGAGACGCTCCTGGCCGACGGGAAGGTGCGCGCCATCGGCGTCAGCAACTTCCTGCCCGACCACCTCGACCGGCTCCTCGACGCCACCACCGTGGTGCCCGCGGTCAACCAGATCGAGGTGCACCCCTACTTCCGCAACACCGACCTGCTGGAGAAGGACGACAAGCTCGGCATCCTGTCCCAGGCGTGGTCCCCGATCGGCGGGATCACCTTCTACCCCGGCTGGGGCGACGACCGCCGCAGCACCCTGGAGGACCCGACGCTCGTCGAGATCGCCACGGCACACGGGAAGACCACCGCTCAGGTGATGCTGCGCTGGCACCTCCAGCAGGGCCGGCAGGCGATCCCGAAGTCGGTGTCACCGACCCGGATCGCGGAGAACTTCGACATCTTCGACTTCACGCTCACCGACGCCGAGCTCGCGTCGATCGACACACTGGACACCGGGGCGCGCGGCGGCCCCGAGCCGGAAGCGATCACGCGGGCCGCCTGGGGACGGGAGATCCCCGAAGCCTGATCGCCCGCAATGTCACGACCCCGGCCTGGACGTGGGCGTCCGGACGTCCCGGCCGGGGTTGGTCGGGGTGCCGTTGGTGAGCGTCGCCCAGCGGGCCCGCCAGGACAGTATCGACCAGCGGGAGGCTGCGCTGTGGATCGAGCCGATGCTGGCGAAGGATCCGAGGCTGAAGATCGACGCGTAGCAGCCCACACCGAGGACGGACACCGCCGAACCGACGGACCCGATCGACAGTACCGAGCCGACCGACCCGATCGACAGCACGGACCCCTTCGACCACAGACAGAGGACGGAGTCCTCGGAGCCGATCGACAACCGGGAGCCTTTGGGCTTGTGCATGCCACCATCCTTCCGGAACCGGCCCGGCCCCGCCCAGCATTTCCGTGCCCTGCCAGGAGCACGCACGGCATTCACCCGGCACCGAGATCGCGCACCTATGCGCGCTGCGGGTCCCCGGACGCCGCGGCCATGTCCGGCCTGCGCGGGCAGCCAGCCCGGAGGTCAGGTCGTCCGCTCGTTCTCATGCGCGGAGTGATCGGGTCGGGAGGTCTGCTGGGGGACGTCCACGGGGCGGCGCTCGGGGCTCTGAGGTCGTAGGGCCAGGCCGAGCACCGCCGCGGTGGCGGCGAGCGAGGCGTCTCCGGATCGGTGGGTCGCGGCGAGAGAGGCCAGGACGGCGAGGCCGAGGGCTCCGCCGAGTTGCTGGGAGGTGTTGAGCAGGCCGGAGGCAGCACCTGCGTCCCGGGGGGAGGTGGAGGTGGTCGCGGTGCGGATCAGTGGCATGAACAGGATGCCGCCACCGAGACCGAGCAGAACCATCCCAGGAAGAACGTGGGCTGGGTAGGTGCCGTCGGCCGGGCTGAACGCGAAGGCTCCGAGTCCGACTCCGATCAGGGTTGCTCCGCCCACGATCGGCATCTGGACGCCGACTCGGGCTACCAGGCGCGCGGCCATCGTGTAGGCGCACACAGCGATGATCAGGGTGGCGGGGAGGAAACCGAGGCCGGTCTGCAGCGGCGTGAAGCCGAGGATGTTCTGCATGTAGAGCGCGGCGAAGTAGAACCAGCTGAACATCGCGGCTCGCAGCAGCACGGCGAGGGTGTTGGCCAGGCAGAGCGCCCGGGATCGGAACAGGCGTGGCGGCAGGAGCGGTTGCGCAGCGCGACGTTCCAGGTGGACGAAGAGCGCCAGCCCGGTCGCCGCCGCGGCAAGCAGGATCAGGGTGGTGGGTGCCGCCCAGCCGTCGCTGCTGGCGGTGACGCAGCCGAGGAGCGCGAGCATGACCGCGGTCGTCACGGTCACCGCACCCGGAAGATCGAGATGCGCCTGTCCCCGGCCGGGCAGGCCGTGGCCGAGGAACCGCGGCGTGACGGCGATGATCGCCAGACCGACCGGCAGGTTGATCAGGAAGATCGCATACCAGCCGAGCGTGTCGATCAGTACCCCGCCGAGGATCACGCCCAGGGTTCCGCCGCCGGAGGCCACGAAGCTGTAGACGGCCATGGCACGGTCACGCTTCGCCGGCTCGTCGAACAAGGTGACGATCATGGCGAGGCCGACGGCGACGACGAGGGCGCCTCCGACTCCCTGCAGCGCCCGGCCGGCTGTCAGTGATGTCGGCGAGGCGGCGACGGCGCAGAGCAGCGATGCCGCGGTGAACAGTGCCATGCCTGCGACAAAGAGCCGCCGTCGATCAAACAGGTCGCCGGCACGACCGGCGAGCAGGAGGAATCCGCCGAAGGTCAGCAGATAGGCATTGACCACCCACGACAGCGAGGCGGAGGAGATACGCAGGTCGTGCTGGATGCTCGGGAGAGCGACGTTCACGACCGTGGCATCGAGAAAGATCATGAGCTGCGCAGCGCACAGGAGAGCCAACGCACCCCACCGCCGGTCACGGTTCGCTGCGGCGGCGCCGTCCTGCACGGCGCCGCCCGACGTCTGCCCCGTTGGTCCCATGCGGTCTCCCTCGACTTCTCTCGGCCGGGAGCGCGATCGCCATCCAGCTTGCCGTACACCGTATCGATTGGCGCCGCACACTGTCTCGCACGCAGCGTGATCGCGTACGGCGGAGTACGGTCGGTGAATGCCGAACAGGGCGTCGGAGCTGGTGTGGGACAAGACGAAGCCAGCCCCGGGACGAAAGTTGAACCGGGACGTCGTGGTCGGCGCGGCGATCGCCCTCGCGGACCACGAAGGACTCGACGCGGTGTCGGTCCGTCGCATCGCCACAGACCTGGGCGTGAGGCCCATGAGCCTCTACACCCACATCGCCACCAAGGACGACCTGGTCAGACTCATGGTCGACGAGGTCGTCAGTGAGATCATCATCCACGAGGAGCTTCCCGAGGACTGGCGCGCCGCCCTGGGCCGCATCGCGCACAGCTCCCACGCGGCGCTCGCGGCTCACCCGTGGATGCTGCAGGCATCCACCCGCTCCGGCATGCTCGGACCGAACGCGTTGCGCCACGCCGAGCAGCTCATCGCTGCCGTTGCCCCGCTACGACTCGACCCCGCAGACGCCTGGGCTGTCGCCGGCATCGTGAACGACTACACCCTCGGCCACGCGCTCCGCATCGCCCACCCGGCCGCCGACACCGAGCAACGGCCTTACCCGACCATCGACCCCGCAGTCTTCCCCCACCTCGCCCGCGCGCTTCACGCCCGCACGCCCGACCGCGATGACGCCACGTTCACCACCGGTCTCGACACCGTCCTCGACGGCATAGAACGACGCTTCGCCCGTCCAGGTCGATAGCTACCACGCCGAGCAACGGCGTATGCACGCAGGAAGACCCGCACCCCTTCGGCGACACGCGGCTGGGCGCATGGGTCCGAGGAACACAAGCGATGATCGCCTTCTACGCGAGCACCGCGTTCGCCCTGTCTGTCAGAGTCCCGTGAGACACGAGGATCACTGAAACCTCTGTAGCGCAGGGCGAGATGGGATCTTCAAGACCGGTGACGTTGACCATGGCAGACATGGCCTCCTCGAAGCAGGAGGATGGCGGGGTGAGCCCCTCCCGAGGCGGACCACGGTCGGACCGACCGAAGCGCCGGACCTTCACCGCGGCCTACAAGAAGAGAATCCTGAACGAGTACGACGGCCTGACCGAGTCGGGTGAACGAGGCGCCCTGCTCCGCCGGGAAGGTCTGTACCACTCCCACATCCAGAAATGGCGCGAGGCGCAGGAGCAGGGAGCTCGCGAAGCCCTCGGGGGAAAGCCCACCGGCCGGCCCGCGGCCAGCGAGACGGACACCGACAACGAGCGGCTACGGCGGGAGAACGAACGGCTCGCCGCCGAGCTGGCGCGAACGAAAGCAGCGCTGGAAGTCGTGGGAAAAGCGCACGCGCTCTTGGAATTGATCTCCGGGAGCGCGGATTCCGGCAAGAAACCCAGCAGATAGTCGACGAGGCGTTCACCTCACTGGCACCATTGACCTCGGTCAAGGTCGCGTGCGACCTGCTCGGGCTGTCACGGGCG
>NZ_JBFLUG010000103.1:0-26963 GCF_041008525.1 Parafrankia sp. FMc2
GTGACGACCAGCAGGTCGCAGTCGGCAGCGTCCGGTACGTGCCGGACGTCGCCGTCGAGGCGGAAGCAGCCGAAGCGCCGGCCCGGGCGGGCCGTCGAGATCCAGTGCCAGCACCTCGGGCCCGAGCGACCTGGCCATCGCGCCGTGGCCGAAGCCGTGCCACGACTCGGGCACGATGACCAGGCGGGCCGAGACCTGCCGCACGATGAACCCGACCTCCCGGTGGCGGAACACGGGAATCACCGGGTTCTGGACCACCCCGAGCCGTGCGCAGGCCGCCATGACCACCGCCGCCTCGAGCGTGGTGGGCAGCTGCCAGCAGACGACGTCGCCCGGCCTCACCCCACGCCCGCGCAGGCCCGCCGCCGCGCGGCCGGCCGCGTCGCGCAGGGCTGCCGTGGTCAGCGATCGGCCGTGGTCGTCCGCCAGCACGACGGCGTCCGGCGCGCGCCGGGTGGCGTCGTCGAGCAGGCCCCAGAACGTCACGTCGTCGTCCTCCCTGTGCCCGTCCGGCGCGCGCGTGGGCACGCCGGTGGCCACCAGCCGCCGCCGGTGGCACCTCCCGGCCATCGTCCCGCCTTGAGCCTAGAAAAGTCTAGATGTATTACCTAGACTCCGCGATCAGGCGCCAGGAAGCCGGATGCGCCTGCCGACGGCCGGGACATCCTCCGGGATCTCCGGTGGCACCAGGGCTGGGCGAGTGCGACCGCTCCCCCACGATCCGCCGGCACCCAGAACCGGCGACGTCTCGGCGCGGCCACCCAGCCGCCCCTCACGCAGGGACACTGATCATGGAACTGAGCACGCGGACAGGCAGCTTACGGACCCGCTCGCGCATGCGCGGGCTGGTGGCGACAACACTCGCCGCGCTGGCGCTCGCCGGCGCGGCGTGCGGCGGAGGCGATTCCGACCCACGCCCGCCGGACGATGGCGGCATCGACCGCTCGCTGCTCGGCCCGAGCCGGCCGGCCGGCGGCGCGCCGGTCAGGGTCGGCTTCGTCAGCGACGGCAGCACACCGGCCTTCGACAACACGATCCAGATCGACGCCGCCGTCGCGATGACGAAGTACCTCAACGAGCACGCCGGGGGCATCGGCGGACGTCCGATCGAGCTGGTGACCTGCGAGACCGCGGCCGACCCGAGCCGGGCGGCGGACTGCGCGACCGACTTCGTCCAGGCCGACGTGGCGATCACGGTCGCGGGCGAGTCGACCGCGATGGGAACGGCCTGGAAGCCACTGCACGACGCCGGTATCCCGATCTTCGTCTACGCCACCACCGAGCAGGCCGCCATTCTCGACCGCGACTCCACGTTCGCGCTGGCGGACCAGATCGCGGGTCTGGCGGGGATGCCGATCACCGTGGCCAGGGAGAACAACCTGCCGAAGGTGACCGTCGTCGGCGTCGACGTGCCCGTGGTCACCGGGTTCTACGACGCCGTCGGCGACCAGATCTTCGGCGATGCCGGTCTGGAGCTGGAGGTGGTCGCCATCCCGCCCGACCAGGCGGACCTGAGCCCGCAGATGATCCGGATCGCGGCTGGCGGGCCGACCGCGGTGCACATCATCGGCGGTGACGCCTTCTGCATCTCGGCGTTCAACGGGCTGCGGGCGGCGAGCTTCGACGGGCCGATCAGCATCGTCAACCAGTGCGTCTCCGACAGTTCGAAGGCCGCCCTCGGCGACGCGTTCGAGGGGGTGCACGCGTCGGCACCGTTCGCGATCGACGACCACGAGAACCCGGACCTGCGCCGGTGGCGCGCGATCGTGGACGCCTACGACGAGAACGACATCGACATGAGCAACTCGATGGGCTCCACCATCTTCGTCACGATGACGGCGCTGAGCCGGGCGCTCGACGGCTTCACCGGGGACGTCACCCCCGCCCGCATCATCGAGAAGATCCGCGCCGCGCCGGAGCTGCCGTTGCCGGCCGCGCCGGGCCTGACCTTCCACTGCGACGGCCAGGCCAACCCGCTCGTGCCAGCCGCCTGCACCCGGGGCGGGCTGATGACGACCCTCGACGCGGAGGGCAACCCGACACTGCCCTACACGCCCTTCGGCACCGAGGGCTGAGAACCGGCCGAAGACCCAGAAAAGAACTAGATATTTTGTTACTCTGCCGGTCGTGCGCGAGCCCACAGCCAGGGGGCGCAACGCCCACCGGGCACGGGGCGAGGTCCGGCCCCGTCCATGCACCGGAAGGACTGAACGTGGATCTCGACGAAGCGGGCAGCGTCTTCACCGACCCGACGGCGTACGCGGACGAGAAGCGGTTCCACGCCGCGACGGCGCTGCTGCGCCGCCACTCGCCCGTGCACCGGGTCGC
Source organism: Parafrankia sp. FMc2 (assembly GCF_041008525.1). Lineage (NCBI taxonomy): Bacteria > Bacillati > Actinomycetota > Actinomycetes > Frankiales > Frankiaceae > Parafrankia > Parafrankia sp. FMc2. The sequence continues at coordinate 2,329 of NZ_JBFLUG010000103.1, forward strand.
CTCGGACGGCTTCGCGCCGTTCTGGGCGGTCACCCGGTACGAGGACGTCATGGCGATCTCCCGGGACGCGCGGGTGTGGCACAACGCGCCGCGGACAGCCGTCAGCCAGGACCCGGCCGCGCCCGCCCCACCGGTGCGCACGCTGGTGCAGATGGACGCGCCGGACCACCCGGTCTACCGGGGCGTCAGTGCCGACTGGTTCAAGCCGGCCGGCGTGCGGCGGCTGTCCGACCGCATCGCCCAGCTCGCGAGACGTTTCGTCGACCACATGGCGGACCTCGGCGGCGAGTGCGACTTCGTCACGGACGTCGCCGCGCACTACCCGCTCTACGTCATCCTCTCCCTGCTCGGGCTGCCCGAGGAGGACTTCCCCCGGATGCTGACGCTCACCCAGGAGCTGTTCGGCACCGACGACGTGGATCTCGCCCGCAACGCGGGCGACACCGCCGCCCTGGAGACCCTGCTGGACTTCTTCCAGTACTTCCAGACCGTGATCGCGAACCGCCGCGCGACGCCGACCGACGACCTGGGCTCGGTGATCGCCAACGCCGCGGTCGACGGCGAGCAGATCGGCGAGCTGGAGGCGGTCGGGTACTACGTCCTGATCGCCACCGCCGGGCACGACACCACGAGCGCGGCGATCGCGGGCGGGCTGCACGCGCTGCTCGAGCACCCGGACCAGTGGCGGCGGCTGTCCGACGATCCGGGCCTGGTGCCCACCGCGGTCGAGGAGATGGTCCGCTGGGTGTCGCCGGTCAAGCACTTCATGCGGACCGCGGCCGAGGACACCGTCGTGCGCGGTGTCCGGATCGCGGCCGGCGAGGCGGTGCTGCTGTCCTACCCGTCGGCCAACCGGGACGAGGACGTCTTCGCCGATCCCGGCGCGTTCGACGTGGCCCGAACCCCCAACAAGCACGTCGGCTTCGGCTTCGGCGCCCACTACTGCCTGGGCACCCACCTCGCCCGGCTGGAGGGCCGCGCCCTCTACAACGAGCTGGTGCCGCGGCTGCGCACGGTCGAACTGGCCGGCACACCGGAGTACATGCGGACGCTGTTCGTCGGCGGGCCCAAGCGCCTTCCCATCCGCTACACGATCGCCTGAGTGCTCCGGAGGCGAAGGATGACCGAATCGGCAGGCGGAGCCCCGGAGTGGATCGTCGACGACCCCGGCGAGGTCACTCCCGAGTGGATGACCGACGCACTGCGCCGCGGTGGCACCGACGCCGAGGTCGTCGGGCTGCGTCACCAACCCGTCGGAGGTGGCCAGCTCAGTTCCAGCCACCGTTTTCACCTGGACGTCCGGCCCGGCGGCGCCGACCCGGCTCCCGCGTCGGTGGTACTCAAGCTGGCCGCCGGTTCCCCCGAGGGCCGGGGCCGGATCGCCCCCGGCTACCGCAGCGAGGTGGGCTACTACACCAGGTTCGCCCCGGGCGCCCGGATCCGGGTTCCCCGGTGCTGGAGTGCCGCGATCACCGCCGACGGCCGGACCTTCACGCTGGTGCTCGAGGACGCGCACCCCGCGCTGCCGGGCCTGCAGGTGGACGGCTGTGGCGTCCCCGAGGCCGAGGCCGCGTTACGCAACCTCGCCGGCCTGCACGGCCCGTTCTGGAACACCGACGGCCTCGCCGACGGCGCCGACTGGCTGCGCCGGACGGACGAGGCCGGTTTCGGCTTCCTCGGCGAGGTCCTCGCCGCGGCCACCGTGCCGTTCCTCGACCGGTTCCGGGACCGGCTCTCCCCGTCCGACGCGGACACGCTGCGCCGGACGGTCGACCACTTCGCCCGGTGGAGCCGGCAGGTCTGCACCCGCCACACGCTCATCCACGGCGACTACCGGCTCGACAACCTCCTGTTCGCCGGGTCCCACGAGGTGACGGCCGTCGACTGGCAGTCACTCGAGATCGGCTTCGCCGGTCGCGACGTCGCCTACTTCCTGTCCACCGCGCTGCCGCCCGCGGTCCGGCGGGCGCAGGAGAAGTCCCTGGTCGGCACCTACCACGAGCGGCTCGTCCGGATGGGGGTCGACGACTACCCGCTCGAGGACTGCTTCCGGGACTACCGGCTCGGAACACCGCAGGCACCGCTGCTCACCGTGCTGGGCTGCGTCTACGCGACCAACGAGCCCTCCGAGAGCTCCGACCGGATGTTCCTCTCCATGATCACCAATGCGTGCGCCGCCATCCGCGACCTCGGCACCCTGGAGCTGCTCGGCAGCCGTTGATCAGGGTCGTTCCCGGGCACCGGCACCCGGCACCCGGCACCCGGCACCCGGCACCCGGCACCCGGCAGCTAACGCCCAGCGCCCAGCGCCGGTCAGCCGGACGGGTGCTGGCTGCGGGGCAGGCGGCAGGCCTGCTCCGCGATGATGTTGCGCTGGATCTCGCTGGTGCCCGCGTAGATCGCCGTGCCGATCGAGAAACGCAGGGCGTGCTCGATGCGGCCGTCGGCGAGCGCCGTGGGGTCGAGCCGGCTGCGCAGCGCGTCCGGCCCGACCAGCTCGGTCAGGTCCTCCGCCGCGTCGACCAGGGACTCGGTGCTGAACAGCTTCGACATCGGGCCCTCGGCCACCGGGACCTGGCCGGCGGCACTCATCCAGGTGGTCCGCAGCTCCAGCAGCTGGGCGACCTCGAGCGCCGTCGCCCAGCGGCCGAGCCGCGCCTGCACGTCGGGCTCGTCCAGCCGCCCGCCAGCGCGGGCCCAGCCCTCCACCGCCCCGAGCAGGCGGGCCAGGTGCGGGCTGAACGCCGCGGAGTGCTCGTCCTGGAGCGCGAGCATCAGTGCCCGCCACCCGCCGTCGACCTCACCGATGCGCCAGCGGTCCTCGACCGACACCCCGCCGAGAAACACGATGTTGGTCCGCTCCCCGGAGAGGGTGTACACGGCCTGCACCTCGATGCCGGGCTGGTCGAGCCGCACCAGGAACATGGTGAGGCCGGCGTGCCGCGGGCCGCCGGGACGGGTGCTGGTGCGGGTGAGCAGGAAGATGTAGTCGGTGACGTGGCCGTTGGTCGTGAACATCTTCTGGCCGTCCACGATCCAGCGGTCGCCGTCACGGCGGGCCCGGGTCCGCACACCGGCGACGTCGGAGCCCGCCTCCGGTTCGGTCATGCCCAGCGCGATGGTGACCTCCCCGCGCAGGAACCGCGGGAGGATCTCGGCCCGCAGCTGGGCCGAGCCGACCAGCCAGATGACGTTCGCGACCATCTCCGTGGTCGCGACGGCGTAGATCGGCGCCTCCGCCCTCGTCAGCTCCTCCTCCAGGACGTGGACCTCGTACGGGTTCAGCCGCCGGTGGCCGTCGTCACGCTCCCAGCCCGGGCCGACCCATCCGCGCTCGGCCAGCCGCCGGGCGAAGGCCGCGTCGTGCGACACGCCGCTGCGGTACACCCGGTCGTCGAGCTCCGGCGTCAGCTCCCGCGCGAGGAACTCCCGGACCTCGGCGCGGAACGCCGCCACGGACTCGTCCAGGTCGAAATCCATCTGTCTCAGACCTCCGTGTCGCCGCCGTACCTGGCCCGGGCCGCCCGCAGGTAGGCGTCCCGCGGCTCGCCCCACACCCGCGCCCAGCCCCTCGCCCGCCGGTAGTACAGCTGCAGGTCGTACTCGAGCATGAAGCCGTAACCGCCGTGGAAGTGGACGGCGTCGTAGGTCACCTGCCGGGCGGTCTCCGCCGCGAACGCGAAGGCCATCGCGGCCAGCTCGCGGGCACGGCGTGATCCCCGCACCGGCTCCGCGGCCGCCCGCGCCGCCAGCAGCCGGGCGCCGTCCAGCGCCGTCGCGCCGTTCGCCAGGGGATGCGCCACCGCCTGGTTGGCGCCGATCGGCACGCCCCACGCCTGCCGCTCCCGCGCGTACTCGCAGGTGGCCCGGTGCGCCGCCGCGGCCATCCCGACGAGCGCGCCGGCGGTCAGCACCAGCCAGTCGTCGAGCGCCGTCTCGAAGGCGGCGACCGCCGCCGGGCCACGGGCGAGCTCCACCGCACCGGCGTCCAGGACGACGTCCGCCAGCGGGGCACCGGCGAGGTTGGCGACGGGACTGCGCGTGCCGTCGTGCAGTGACGCGAGCAGCAACCGCTCGCCGTCGAGCACGACGGCGTCGTCGGCGACCGCGGCCCCGGGTACGAGCGACGCCGTGTCACCGTGCGCGGGGCGCACGGCCAGCGTCACCAGCCGCTCACCGCGGAGCGCGGCCAGCAGCGCGCGCCGCGCCGCGGCGGCGCCCGCACCGGCGCCCGGGCCGGTGCCCGGACCCGTGTCCGCGCCGGTGTCCGGACCGCCGCCCAGGGCCGCCAGCAGGGCAGCCGCGACCTGCGTCTCGACGACGGGCGCCGGGGCGGCCGCGGCTCCCACCGGCTCGGCGACCAGGACGAGGTCGAGGAGCCCCGCTCCCCAGCCGCCGTGCTTCTCCGGGACGGCCATCTCGAGCACTCCGACGTCGCGCAGCGCCGCCCAGAGAACCCGGTCGAAGCCCACCGGCTCGGCGGCCCGCACCCGTTCCGGCGAGGCGTGTTTCGCGAGCAGCTCGGTGAACGAGGCGACGAGCGCCCGCTGTTCCTCGCTGGGTGCCAGGTTCACCGCGGACCCTCAGAGCGCCGCGGGGCCGAGCAGCTCGAGCGCGTTGTCCCGCATGATCCTGCGCACCTCGGCCTCGTCGAAGCCGTCGAGCTCCTTGAGGAAGTCCAGCGGCTGCTCGAGACCCTCGCCGTGCGGCCAGTCGGAGCCGAACAGCACGCGCTCCACCCCGATGAGCTCGGCCAGCGCCGGCAGGTCCTCCTCATAGTAGGGAGCCACCCAGAGACTGCGGCGAATCGCCTCGAGGGGCTCCTCCGGGAAATCCCACGGCGTCTGGTTCGCCTGCTTCTGCAGTCGCCTGACCAGCAGCGACACCCAGTCGGAACCGTTCTCGATACTCGCGACCCGCAGCGTCGGGTGGCGGTGCAGGACCCCGTCGACGACGAGGGAGGCGACGGTGTCGTGGATGGCCCGGTCGGAGACGAGGATCTTGCTCAGTGTGCTGACCTTGCCGTAGCCCTCGAAGTTCGCGGTCCCTCCCCACCTGGCGGTGAAGGCGTTGTAGCCGCTGTCCCCGAGGTGGAAGGCCACCGGGATCGAGGCCTGCGCCAGCCTGGCCCAGACCGGGTCGTGCGCGCGGTCGCCCAGTGACCGTGACGTGCCGTGCCGGCCCGGCACCGGTGCGGGCCGGATGTGCACGATGCGGGTGCCCCGTTCGACGAGGCTGTCCAGCTCGGCCAGCGCCGCCTCCGGGTCGGCGAGCGACAGCATCGGCGCGGACACGAGACGGCTCTGGTGGACGAAGCCCCAGTCCTCCTCGAGCCACCGGTTGAACGCCGACAGGCTCGCCATCGTCGCGTCGACGTCGTGCTTCAGTGCCTCCTCGACGCCGCAGCCCAGGGTCGGGAACAGCAGGACGGCGTCGAGGCCCTGGCTCTCGGCCACCGCGGCGCGCTCGTCCCGGCCCTGGTACTCGACCCTGAGTGGCTCGACCTTCATCAGCGTCCTCGGGTCGACGCCGTCGGGCACCTGGCCGCGGAAGAGCGGGTCGAGACAGCCGGGCACCACGATCGGGTTGAACGTCGGGTTCGGGATGAACCGGTTGACCCGCCCGCCGATGAGGAGGTGCGTCCGCCTGCCCTCGGTGACGACCCGCACGCCCCGGTTCCTGAACCGGGGGTCGAGGTGCCGGGTGAACGCGTCGATCGACTCGTAGTAGTGGTTGTCGGCGTCGATCGCTCCGAAGTCCAGCTCCATCGCGCGTCCTCTCCGTCTCCGGTTCGCCCCCGCGGACCCCTCGGTCGCGCGAAGTCTAGGCGATAACATCTATACTTTTCCAGCCACAGCCAGAGCCGCCCGACCTGCCAGGGCAGACGTACCACCCCATCGAACCGCCGCCCGAATCGGACAGCCCGACGACGGCCACATTAATATCTATATATATTCGTACCACGGCGCGTCATCGCCGTCCGCGGGGAGGACGAGACCGACCAGGGCTGCCTCGGCACGGCGATGCACGCCGTGCACGCGATCGGGCCGGTCTGCCGGGCCGAGCCCGGGATTCGCACCTTCCTCGACCTTCCGATGATCAACGGTCGGCACGTGCTCGGGGCGTGACGGGCCTCCCGGGGTCAACCGCCGGAGGGCAGGACGACCGTGCGGGTCTCGGTGTAGGCCTCGACGCCTTCGGGGCCGAGCTCGCGGCCGATCCCGGACTGCCTGAACCCGCCGAACGGGCTGCGCGGCTCGACGATCGCGATCGAGTTGACCGTGCAGGTGCCGGTCCGGATCCGGCTGGCCAGGGCGACCCCGCGAGCGGTGTCGGCGGTCCACACCGAGCCTGACAGGCCGTACTCGGAGTCGTTGGCGATGGCCGCCGCCTCGTCCTCGCCCTCGTACCGGATCACCGTCACCACCGGGCCGAAGATCTCCTCGCGGGCGATCCGGCTGGCGTTGTCGACGTCGGCGAACAGCGTCGGCTCGACGTAGAAGCCGGCATCGAGGCCGGCCGGGCGGCCGCCGCCGACGACGAGCCGGGCGGCACCGGCCCGGCCGTCGGCGATGTAGCCCTCGACCCGGTCCCGCTGGCGGGCCGAGACGAGCGGGCCGACATCGGTGCCGAGGTCCCGCGGGTCGCCGACGACCAGCGTGCGCACCTGCTCGGCCAGCGCGTCCACGATCTCGTCGTAGCGCGCGGCCGGGGCCAGGATGCGACTCTGCGCGGCGCAGACCTGGCCGTTGTTCTGCAGCGCGGAGTCGAGGAGCTGGGGGACGACGGTCGCCAGGTCGGCATCGTCGAGAATGATCCCCGCCGACTTGCCGCCGAGCTCCAGCGTGCACCGTTTCACCAGCCCGCCGCAGGTGGCCCCGACCGTCCGGCCGACCGCGCTGCTCCCCGTGAACGACACCTTGTCGACACCCGGGTGGGCGACCAGGTACCGGCCGAGGTCGGCGCCGCCGGGCAGCACGCTCACCACCCCTGCCGGGAGGCCGGCGTCGAGGAGCACCTCGGCGAGCAGGAAGGAGCTCAGCGGCGCCTCCGGTGCCGGCTTGAGCACGATCGGGGCGCCGGCGGCCAGCGCGGCGCCGAGCTTCATGCACGCGATGAAGACCGGCACGTTCCACGGCACGATCCCGGCCGCCACCCCGACCGGCACCTTCTGCACCAGGCAGGGCCCCATCACCCCGGCCCGCTCCGCGGAGAAGGCGAACCGCTCGGCGACGTCGGCGAACCCGTCCAGGATGAGCGCGGGGCTGATGGCCTGACCGAAGATCGAGAACTTCGCCGGCGCGCCCATCTCGTCGGTGACCAGCGCCGCCAGCTCCTCCGCGCGGGCCTGCAGCCCGCCGGACACCCTGCGGATCAGGCTGGCGCGTTCCGCGCCGGTGGTCGCCGCCCACTCGCCGTCCGCCAGGACGCCCCGCGCCGCGGCGACGGCCGCGTCGGCGTCGGCCGGACCAGCCGCCGGGACGATGGCAACGAGGCGCTGGTCGTGCGGCGAGCGGACCTCGATGCGCCCGCCCGAGGTGGGCCTGCGCCAGCGGCCGCCGACGAGCAGCTCGTCGCGTTCGATCACCTTGGTCACACCGGTCACGAGGTTGCCTCCGGGGGCAGCAGGCGCCGCGCGACCTTGCCGGTCAGCAGGCGCGGCAGCTCGGCCAGGAAGACGACCGAGCGGGGACACTTGTAGTGGGCGACGCGGTCCCGCACGAACGCGATGAGCTCCGCCGCCAGCTCCTCGGCGGCGTCGGCGTCGGCGGGGGGCGCGGCCGGCTGGACGACCGCGCGCACCGACTCGCCCATCTCCGCGTCCGGCACGCCGATCACGACGACGTCCGTGACGGCGGGGTGGAGGATCAGCACGTCCTCGACCTCGCGCGGGTAGACGTTCACCCCACCCGAGATGATCATGTTGGAGACCCGGTCGGTGAGGTAGAGGTAGCCGTCCTCGTCCACCCAGCCGACCTCGCCGAACGTGCCCCACCCGCGCTCGTCGAACGCGCCGGCCGTCTTCTCCGGGTCGCCGTGGTACGAGAAGGGCCGGGGCACCTCGAAGTACACCCGGCCCTCGGTGCGCGGCGGCACCTCGTGGCCGTCCTCGTCGACGATGTGCACCGGGGCCAGCAGCGACCTGCCGACCGAGCCGGGATGGGCGAGCCACTCCTCCGGGCCGATGGTGCAGAAGCCGACGCCCTCGCTGCCGGAGTAGTACTCGTGCACGATCGGCCCGAGCCAGTCCAGGACGGCCCGCTTGACCTCGGGCGGGCAGGGCGCCGCGGCGTGCACGAGCGTCCGCAGGCTGGAGAGGTCGAAGCGGGCCCGGTCCGCCGCCGGGAGCTTCAGCAGCCGGACGAGGTGCGTCGGGACCATCTGGCTCAACGTCACCCGATGCCGCTCGACGAGCCGGAGGAACTCCCGCGCGTCGAACCGCTCGGTGGCGATCACCGTGCCGCCGAGCCGGTGCACGGCGGTGGCCCAGGCCAGCGGCGCGGCGTGGTAGAGCGGCGCCGGGCTCAGGTACCGCGTCGACTCGTCGCCGCCGTAGAGGAACCTGACCATCCCGGTGAAGGAGTCGGCCACACCGATCGGGCCCCCGACACTCGCCGGCGTGATCCCCTTCGGCCGGCCGGTGGTGCCCGACGAGTAGAACATCCAGTTGCCCTCGCACCCGTCGTCGACCGGCGAGGCCGGCTGGGCGCCGATCACCTCCTCGTACGCGTCGAACCCGTCGACCGGCCCGCCCACGGCGAGCCGCACCTTCAGCGCCGGGGCGTCGATCCCGGCGGCCACGTCGGCCCGGGGCGCGGACACGACCAGCGCGGCGGCACCGCAGTCGGCGACGATGTAGCCGGCCTCGGCGGCGGACAGGTGCCAGTTGATCGGAGTGACCAGGAGGCCGGTCCGCAGCGCGGCCCAGACCACCTCGAAGTACTCGGTGCGGTTCTCCATCAGGACGGCGAGGTGGCTGCCGACGCCGAGCCCGGACGACCGCAGGGCGTGCGCCACCTGGTTGGATCGCCGTTCCAGCTCCCCGTACGACAGGACCCGGTCGCCGATGATCACGGCCGGCCGCTCCGGCGCGGACGCCGCGAAGCGGCTCGGGTGGTCGATGTCCATGTCCATCGGTCAGATCCGCCCGGACGGGAGCAGGACGGGCTTGACGACCTTGCCGGACAGCGAGGCCTCCTCCGCCGTGTTGATCGCCTCGAGCGGGAAGGTCTCGATCAGCCGGTCGAACGGGAAGCGACCCGCCTGCCACAGGTCGATGAGCCGCGGGATCATGACCTGCGGGTCGGCGCCGCCCTCGAGGATGCTCGAGATCCTCCGGCCGAGGAGATCCACCGGGCCGAAGGTGATCGGTTCGGTCTGGAGGCCCACCAGCCCGGCGTGCCCGCCCGCCCGCAGCGCGCCGACGGCGGTCGCGATGACCGCGACGTTCCCGGTGGTGTCGAAGGTGAACCGGGCCCCACCACCGGTGAGGTCCTGGATCCGGGAGACGAGGTCCGTGCCGGCGCCGTCCAGCACGTGGGTGGCACCGAGCTCGGTGGCGAGCGCCAGCCGGTGCGGATGCAGGTCGACCGCGATGATCGGGCCGGCGCCGACCACCCGCGCCGCCATGATCGCCGACAGGCCCACCGCCCCGGCGCCGAACACGGCGATGCTGTCCCCCGCCCCGACATCCAGGTCGACGAGCACCGAACCGGCACCGGTGAGAATGCCGCAGCCCAGCGGCCCCAGCTTCGCCAGCGGCAGGTCCCGGGCCACCACGACGACGCCGCGCGCCGCGGCGACGCAGTGGGTCGCGAACGAGGACTGGCCGAACCAGCGCGAGGCGATCTCGGCCCCGGCAGCGTCGCGGACACCGGTGGTGCCGTCCAGGCGGCGGCCGAAGAAGTTGCGGAAGAGGAACAGGTCGCAGTAGGGCGGGGCACCTCGGCGGCAGCCCGGGCACTCCCCGCAGGAGTCGAACGAGAGCACCACGTGGTCACCGACCGACACCCGTTCCACGCCTTCGCCGACGGCCTCGACCACGCCGGCGCCCTCGTGCCCGGTGATGATCGGCGGTGGCGCCGGCACGCCCTCCTGTCTCGGCACGACGTCGGTATGGCACATGCCGGCGCCCACCACGCGGACCAGCACCTCACCGGGCCCGGGTGGATCGAGCTCGACCTCCTCGAGCACGTAGGGCCCGTCCGCCTGCCGGAGCACAGCCGCAGTCGCCTTCATCCCGCGCTCTCCAGTTCCCGTCGTCCGAGTTCCCGTCGTCCGCCCATCCGCCCGCCGGTGCGTGTCCGGCACGCGGGCCGTTCACCCGGAACCCTAAGATATAGATATAGATATTTCAATATCGACTGAAAGCCCGTGGAAGCCGGTCCGGCGGGGTGAGCGCACTACCGGACCGCCAGGCCGGCGACGCCACTCGACCCGGGTTACATATAGACCTTTTGCCCCCTGCGGGCGTAGGCTGCGCTCCCTGGACACCCAGCGGCCCCACCGCCCGTCGGCCCCGCGGAGCAGCACCCGCACGGCGACGGCACCGACCTCGGGCACCGCCCCAGGAGGACGATGTTCACCCAGACCGCGGACCAGGACCTGCTCGGGAACACGACGGCGCAGTACCTGGCGGCGACCTATCCCCCGGCCCGCGTGCGCGAGCTGGCCCGGCAGGACGAGACGTTCGACGGCACCCTGTGGAAGCAGGGCGCCGAGTTCGGCTGGACGACACCCCTGGTCCCGGAGCACGCCGGCGGTGGTTCCGTCAGCGGCAACGGGCTGGCCGACCTGTTGGCGGTCGCCTTCCAGTTCGGCCGGCACGCCGCGCCGGGCCCGCTGATCGGGACGAACGTCGTCGCGGCGGCCCTCGGCCGGTGGGGCTCGGCCCGGCTGCACGGCGGGCCGCTCGCGGAGCTGCTCGACGGGGGCGCCACCGCCGCCTGGGGGCACTCACCGCGGACCGGTCGGCGGGCGGGCGCGCAGGTCAGGGCCGAACGCTCGGGCGACCGGTTCGTCCTCGACGGCACCGTGCCCTGCGTCGAGCGGGGAGGGCCGAACGGCTACCTCCTCGTCGCCGCCGGCCCGGACAGCGCCGACGGCGACGGCGCGGAGGCGGGCGCGGGCTCGCGGTCGCACTTCCTCGTGCCGCTCGACGCCCCCGGTGTGGAGACCGCGCCCCTCGACGGCATCGATCTGACCCGCCGCTACCAGGCGGTGACGCTGCGAGCGGTGACGGTGCCGACGGCCGCCCGGGTCGGTGAGCCAGGCACCGCTGACGAGCATGACGCCGCGCTGCTCGACATCGGCGCCGTGCTGCAGGCCGGTGAGATCGTCGGGGCGACGCACCGCGCGTTCGAGCTGACCCTGCGCTGGGCGGAGGACCGTTACTCGTTCGGCCGCCCGCTCGGGTCGTACCAGGAGATCAAGCACCGGCTGGCCGACCTGCGCACCCAGCTGGAGGCGAGCGCGGCGGTCACCGAGCGCGCGGCCCGCCTCGTCGGCACCGGCCGTGCGGACGCCCGCACGTGGGCCAGCACGGCCAAGGCCTACGTAGGGCGGGTCGGCCCCGAGGCGATCCAGGACTGCGTCCAGCTGCACGGCGGGATCGGCGTCACCTACGAGCACGACCTGCACCTCTACCTGCGCCGGGCGCTGGTCGACGCCCAACTGTTCGGTACGCCGGCCTACTTCACCGAACGGCTCGTGCGCCTCGTCGAGGCCGCCGTGGACGACGGAGGACGCGCATCGTGATCACGGTCGAGGAGTTCGCCGCCCGCGCCCGGACCTGGCTCGCCGAGAACATGCCGCCCGCCGATCCCGCCACCGCCGACTTCTTCCTCACCGCGACCCAGCGGCCCGAGGCCGAGGAGCTGGCCCGCGTCGCCACCTGCCGCGAGCTGCAGCGCCGGCTGTTCGACGGCGGGTTCGCCGGCCTCTGCGTGCCGGTGGAGTACGGCGGGCAGGGCCTCACGCCGGCGCACCAGGCCGCCTTCAACCGGGAGATCCGCGGCTACGACTACCCGGCGGAGATCCAGGCGTCGACGTTCATCCCGTGCCTGGCCGTGCTGCTGGAGTTCGGCACCTCCGAGCAGAAGCTGCGCCACATCCCGGCGATGCTGCGCGGCGAGGAGATCTGGGTCCAGCTCCTGTCGGAGCCGGGCGGCGGGTCGGACGCCGCCGGCGCGGTCACCACCGCGACCCGCGACGGCGACCGCTGGGTCCTCAACGGATCGAAGATCTGGACGACCTCCGCCTGGTACGGCGACTGGGCGCTGTGCCTGGCCCGCACGAACTGGGACGCCGGCAAGCACGCCGGGCTGACCGTGTTCAGCCTGCCGGTCGGCGCCCCGGGCGTCGACACCCACCGGATCGAGCTGGTCAACGGCTCGCGGGAGTTCTGCCAGGAGTTCCTGACCGACGTCGTCGTGCCCGACCACGACCGCGTCGGTGACGTGGACGCCGGCTGGGGCGTCGTCACCCGGTGGCTGTACCACGAGCGGACCATCTCCGGGGGCTCGCCCTACGTCACCGGCAGCGGCAACCGGCCGAACGACGGCCCCTACGAGCCCCGGGTGATGATCGAGACCGCCCGGCGCCTCGGCACGATCGACGACAGCCACACCCGGGATCTCATCGGCGAGGGGCAGGTCCTCGCCCTCGTCACCCGGGCCCTCGTCGAGTCGGTCACCCGCAAGATGGCCGCCGGCGCCCTCCCCCACCACGCCGCCGCCATGTGCCGGCTGTTCAGCGGCACCGCGACCAGCCGCCGCGCGGCGATAGCGACGGAGCTGTGCGGCGGCACCGGGGTGGTCTGGGCACCGGGCGAGGAGGTCTCCGCCCAGGTCGCGCGCGGCTACCTGGTCCGCCAGGCGGCCTGCATCGGCGGCGGCACGACCGAGATGGCCCGCAACGTGATCAGCGAACGGCTGCTCGGCATGCCCCGCGAGGCCCGCGCCGACACCGGCCCCTTCCGGGACGTCCCACGCGGGCCGTAGGCGAGCGGCCCGTACGCGAGCAGCGTGGAGCTCAGGACAGCCGGCCGGGGTTCGCTGGCAGGCCTGTCACCGACGGTGGCCGGATCTTCCGGTACGCCTCCACCACCGGCGCGACCTCGTCGGGTGAGACGCCGTGCAGGATCACGCCGGTCGCGCCCAGCTCGAACTGGCGGACGACGGCCGCCGCGCACTCCTCGGGCGTCCCGGTCGCGCTCGCCGCGAGCCACTCGTCGGGGAGCAGCGTGGCGAGGTGCTCCAGCTGCCGGTCGTCGGCCTTCGCGTCGAACGCGCCGCGGAAACCCTGGACGAGCTTGTCGGCCCGGAACCGGGCGAGCACCGCCGGGTCCCAGTCGTTGACCCGCACCAGGATGTCGCCGTAGCCGAGCAGGTAGGTGGCGAGCCGGCCCACCGTCCGGCGCAGCCGGTCCTGCGGTGCGACGTGATCGCCGATGGTGGCGAGCACCGACCAGATCCGGATGCCGTCCGGGTCCCGCCCGGCGGCGCGGGCGCCGCGGCGGACCGCTTCGGCCGACTCCGTCAGCGCGCGGTCGGAGAAGTACGTGTGCAGCACGACGCCGTCCATGCAGCGGCCGGCGAGCTCGAGGCTCTTCGGGCCGAGCGCGGCCAGCAGCAGCGGCACGTCCTCGTCGAAGTCCGGGTCCTGGTGCAGGTACGGGTACTTCCCGGCGGGGCCGTCGTGGTCGAGGACCAGCTCGCCGTGCCAGAGCCGGCGCAGCAGCCCGGCCATGTCCTCGAGCTGGGCGCTGGTGACCGGGTTCAGCCCGACCGCGGTCCAGAACCGGTCGAAGCCACGCCCGAGCCCGAGCGCGAACCGCCCACCGGTGAGGCGGTGCATGGTCGTCGCGAACGTCGCGGTGACCAGCGGGTGGCGGGTGTGGTGGTTGGTGGCCGCCGTCGCGATCCCGAGCGTCTCGGTGAGCGCACCGGCGGCGCCGCACAGGGTCGCCGCGTCCTTCGTCGAGAAACGCTCGGAGACGAAGGCCGCGCCGAGGCCCAGCTCCTCCCCCGCCCGGACCTCGGCGACCAGGTCGCGCGGTGTGCCGGAGTGCCCGGGGAGGGTGTAGAAGCCGAGCTCGGTGAGCTGGTCGGTGGGCTGGTCGGTCGTCACGCCGTGGTCTCCCTACTGGCCCGGCTTGCGCTGCGCGAAGAAGAAGGACTGGGCGTTGTCGTAGAGCCAGGCCTGGCGGACCTCGTCGGCCAGGTCGAGGTTGGCGACCTCCCCGGTACAGCGGGACATGGACAGGACCGGGTGGTCCGAGGCGAAGATGATCCGGTCCTGGCCGCGGGTGGACAGGTAGTGCAGCAGCGACGCCGGCAGCCGTTTCGGCGACCACGCCGACGTCATCAGCCGCAGGTTCCGGTATTTGATCATCATGCGGATCGCGGTGTCCCACCACGGGTCGGCGCCGTGGATCATGCACAGCCGCAGCTCCGGGAACCGGATGCAGACCCGGTCGAGATGGATCGGGTTCTGCGGCTCCGCGGGGATCGGTGGTCCCGGGATGCCCGTGTTGACGCACAGTGGCAGGTCGAGCTCGCAGCACTTGGTGTACAGCGGGTAGTAGACCGCGTCGCTGGGCGGGTACATCCCGTCTCCCCAGAAGCTGGGCCCGACCGTGGCGTACGCGACCGGGTGGTCCCGGACGAACGACTCCAGCGCACGCAGCGCGCTCATGGGACGCAGCAGGTTGAAGCCGCCGATCCCGAGCGCGAAACGGTCCGGACGCTCCTCGGCGTAGCGCCGGGCCCGGTCGTCCTTCCGCCCCGCCCTGGAGATCAGGATCGCCCGCTCGACGCCGGCCGCATCCATCGCGTCGACCAGCTCGGGAAGCTCCGGGCTGCGCAGGAAGTCCGCGCCGCCCTTGAAGTAGTCCTCCTTCACCCGGATCATCCAGTCCGGTGGCGCGCTGTCCCCCATGTCGACGTTGACCAGGCAGTCGATGGCCTTCACTGTGACCTCGTCTTCGGGGAGCCGGGGGTCCCCTCCTCGGCGAGGAGGCGGCGGAGCGCGTCGATGTCGACCTTTCCGCTGGCCAGCCGCGGCACCCGGTGGGGGTCGCGGACCAGCAGCCAGCGGGTGGGGATCTTGAAGCTGCTCAGGTGGGCCCGGGCCTGCCTGGCCAGCTCGGCCAGCTCGGCCGGGTCAGCCAGCTCGGCCGGGTCGTCGAGCGAGCGGGCCACGACGACCGCCGCGACTTCCCGCGCGCCCCCGGCACCCGGTCCGGCTTCCGCTTCGGCGCCGACATCGGCAGCGGCAGCGGCAGCGGCGATATCGGTGACGTAGGCGTCGGTGACGCCGGGCAGCGCGCGCAGCACCGCCTCGACCTCCATCGGGTAGACCGTCGCGCCCCGGACCTTGACCATGTCGTCGAGGCGCCCCCGGAACCAGAGGTAGCCGTCGGCGTCGAGCAGGCCGCGGTCCGCGGTGGGGTAGAACCCGTCGGCGTCGAACACGTCCGCCCGGGTCCGGCCGGCGATGCCGCGCATGACGCTCGGCCCACGCAGCCGGATCTCGCCCTCGGTGCCGGGCGGCAGGGAGGCGCCGGTCTCCGGGTCGGCGATCCGCACCTCGACGCCCGGGAACGGGCGGCCGCAGCTGCCGTGCCTGCCGGCGGGCAGGTCGGTGTCGAGCGGCGAACCGCAGTAGGGCCCGAACGTCTCGGTCATCCCGAACAGGTTCGCCCGGGCGCCCGGCACCGGCCGCGCCGCCGGTGGCAGCACCGCGGCGAGGCTCGCGGGCCGCAGCGTCGACAGGTCCGTGGTGGCGAACGCCGGATGGGCGGCGAGGCGTGCCGCCTGGTCGGGCCAGCCACGGAACAGTGTCACCCGCTCGCGTTCCAGGAACCGCAGCGTGCGGGCCGGTTCCGGTACGGCCTCGGTGAGCAGGGTGGCGCCGGCGACGAGCGCGGAGAGCAGTCCGCCGCCGAACCCGCCGGTCCAGAAGAACGGCATCGGGATGTAGAGCCGTTCCCCTCGCCCGATGCGGCGGCTGTCCAGGCTCGACGCGACGGCCCGCAGCCCGCCGCCGTGCGTGTGCAGCACCCCCTTCGGGGCGCCGCGGCTGCCCGAGGTGAACAGCACGACCAGGTCGTCGGCCGGCCGGACGACCCGGCCGAGCGCCTCGACGACCGCGGCCGGCGCGGCACCGGTGGGGAGCTCGTCCGACGTCCAGATCCAGCGCAGTGACGGGACGTCCGGATGCGGGTGCCCGCGCCGGGCCTGCCCGGTCAGCCCGGGCGCCACCGAGGACAGCTCGTCGAGATGGTCCCGGCCGCGCAGCCGGGGCACCAAGACCAGATGGGTGACGGCGGCGACGCGGAGCTGGGCGAGCAGCTCCGGCGGCCGCAGCAGGGTGCTCAGCGGGACGAGCACCGCCCCGACCCGCATCACCGCCAGCGCGGCGGTCGCCCACTCGATGCCGTTCGGCATCACCAGCCCGACTCTGCTGCCCTTCGTGACGCCGGCAGCGACCAGCCGTCCGGCCAGGGCCCGGCTGGCATCGTCGAGCCCGGCGTAGGTGATCTCCTCGTCGTCGCTCACGAGCGCCTGGACAGCACCGTCCAGGCGCCGCCGGACGGCGAGCAGCGCCGGGATGGTCAGCTCGCCCGGGAGCACCGGCGCGCCGGGCAGCTCCTTCCCTCCGGGCAGCTCCTTCTGGCCCGGCGGCTCCCCCTGACTGGCCGGCACCAGCTCCTCGGACGAGACGGGGGCGGACGAGGTCTCATCCGGCGGCACGGAGCAGCTCCCTGAGCGCGGCGAGGTCGATCTTGCCGCTGGGCATCGTCGGCACCTCGTCGTCGGCGATCGGCACGATGCGCCGGGGGATCTTGTAGGCGGACAGCCGTTCGGCCAGCTGGCGGCGCAGCCCGGCGGGGTCGAGCGTCCGCCCGGGGGGCACCCGGACAGCCGCGGCGACGATCTGGCCGCGGTCCGCGTCGGGCAGGCCGACGACGTGCGCGGTCAGCGCGGCGACGTCCCGGATGGCGCCCTCGACCTCAAGCGGCGAGACGTTGGCACCGGCCGTCTTGATGACGTCGCCGCCGCGGCCCCTGAAGGAGAAGAAGCCCTCGGCGTCGACGACGAACAGGTCGCCGGAGTGGTACCAGCCGTCGGCGTCGAACGCCTCGTGGCGTTCCCGTCCGTGGTAGCCCTCCATCAGGAACGGGCCCCGCAGCCACAGCTCCCCCACCTCGCCCACACCGAGTGGCCGGCCGTCTTCCGGATCGACGACCCGGGCCTCGAAACCCGGCGCCGGACGCCCGAACGAGCCGCGCCGGTGCTCGGGCTGGTCGCCCTCGTCCTCGCTGACGAGGCAGACGCTGCCGGTCTCGGTCATGCCCAGCATCTGGTGACGCAGGCCCGGGTCCGCCGGCCGGACGTCGCCTGGCATGATCGCGTAGAGGTTCCCGCGGCGGATCGACGAGAGGTCGCGGCGGGCGAACGTCGGGTCGGCGGGCAGGTTCGCCACCGACTGGGCATAGCCGTTGACCATCGTCGGGCGCTCGCGCTCGAGCACGTCGAGCACGCCCGCGGCGCTCGCCGCGTGGGAGCACACCAGCCGGCCGCCGGCCACCAGCGTGCCGAGCAGGGCATAGGCGAACCCGCCGATCCAGAAGAACGGCGAGTTCGAGAACAGCACGTCGTCGTCGGTGTAGCGCCGGATCTCGTTCAGGTTCGCGAGGTGACGGATCAGCGCGCCATGGGTGTGGATCACGCCCTTCGGCGCGCTCGTCGACCCGGAGGTGTGCACGATCACGAGCCGGTCACTCGCCTGCACCGCGTCCTCCGCCGCGCGGGCGACGTCCTCGCCCACCTCGGCGCCCCGGCTCAGCAGGGTGGGCACCGCCCAGGCGGGGCCGGCGCCGCCCCCGACGTCCGCGGCCGTCCCGCGCCCACCCCCGGGCCCGGCATCCGCCAGCGCACCGACGAAGACGTGCCGAAGCACCGGCATGGACGGGGCGAGCAGGGGCGGTGCCGTGGCCGCGGCGAGTTCGGGGACCGCGTCCCGCAGCGCCGCCACGTAGTCATGGGAGCGATGGGACCGTGCGCTCAGCAGCACCCCGATGTCGGCGTTGCGCAGCAGGGTCCGCAGCTCCGCTCCGGTGGAGAAGGTGCTCAGCGGCACGCTCACCGCGCCGATCCGCGCCGCGGCGAGCCAGCCGACGACGAACCCGCTCCCGTTCGGGTACAGGAGCCCGACGTGGGTGCCCTTGCCGGCCCCCAGCGCCAGCAGGCCACGGGCGAGCGACCGCGACCGCCGGTCCGCGTCGGCGTAGGTGAGCACGTCCTCGTCGCAGGTGAGCAGGGCCCGCGGGCCGTACCGGGCGGCCTGCGCGCGCAGCAGGGCCGGGACGGTCAGGGGCGTCCCGTCCCCGGCCTCGACGGTCGTGGCGATCATGGCTGTGCCCGGCGTGGCGAGACGGCCGGCAGCCGGGTCCGGTCGCCCTTGACCGCGTCCAGCTCCGCCTCGCACAGCACGACGCCACCGGCCGGACTGCCGGCAACGTCACCCGCCAGCAGTCGGCCGGAGGTCCTGATCCGCGGCCCGTCGGCTGACCGGGCCAGCACGAAGCGCAGATCGGTCCGCAGCGGGGTGGGCCGCCGGTACCTCAGCGCAAGCCCCGCCGTCTTCCCGGCCAGGCCGAGGTCGCAGTTGTGATGCTGGATCACCGCGTCGAAGAACAGCGCGAGGAAACCGCCGTGGACCAGGCCCGGCGGCCCCTCGTAGGCGATCGGGAAGGTGACCGTGCCTTCCGCGTGGTCGCCGTCGATGGCGATCTCGTAGTCGGGGAAGCAGGGGTTGAACGCGCCGATGTGGCGGGAGTGGTCCAGGTAGACGCGGCCGCCACCGTCCACCGCCGCACCGACGCGGGGCGCCGGATCGGCCGGAACGGACCGGCCCAGCCGCCGCTGTGCCACGTCGAGGGCGGCGAGGAGGTCGTCAACCGCCGGTTCGGGATGTTCGAGCGCGAGCAGGAGACTGACGACCTGCCGTAATCGGTCCGCCGCCACGACGGTCTGCGGGAGCGGCTCCACGCCGAACGTCCAGGGCGGGACGGGCGCCGGGCCTGCCGGGATCGCCGGGGCCACCGGGGTCAGGTCGGTCACCGAAGCCTCCACGGCCGCCCTGCTGGCGAACTCCCGTTCGGCGTGCCACCCGCGCCACCCGCGCCACCCGCGCCGCCCGCGCCGCCCGCGACCGGCTCGCCGGCGTCCGCCTCCGCCTCCGCCTGGGCCATCCCGATCGGGTTGCCGAGCCGGGTGTAGAGGAGCGACTGCTCCATCGCCGCGCGGTACGGCCGGTCCAGCGACTCCCAGATCGCGCGCACGGTTCCCTGGGTGGCGGCCGACGGCTTGCGCGCGATCCCCGCCGCGATCTCGTGGGCCCGTTCCCAGAGCCGGGGGCGTTCCACGACCTCGGTCACCAGGCCGATGCGCAGGGCGGTCTGGGCCGAGACCCGCTCGTCGTTCCCCGACAGCGCGATCCGCAGCGTCTCCGCCAGCCCGATCTTCCGCATCAGCCCGATCGGTTCCACCGCGCACACCCGGCCGTGGGTGACGTGCGAGTCGAAGAACGTGGCGTCCGACGAGCAGATCACGACGTCGGCCTCGTTCAGGAAGTAGAACGCGCCGGCGGTGCAGACGCCCTGCACCGCACACACCACGGGCTTCCAGCACTTCTGCCACTTCGGACTGAGCAGTTCGCCCGGGTCCTCGTGGTTCCACACGTCCTCGGGCTGGCCGTAGGGCTTCTTCACGTCCAGCCCGGCGCAGAACGCCCGGTCACCCGCGGCCCGCAGCACCACCGCGTGCACCTGCGGGTCCAGTTTCACCCGCTGCCACACGTCGCGGATCTCGCCGCACATCCGCCGGTCGAAGGCGTTCAGCACCTCGGGCCGGTCCAGGGTGATCGTCGCGACCCGGTCGGGGGCCGTCTCGTACCGGATGGTCGAGTAGGTCGACGTCATCTGTGCTGCCACTGGGCCCCCTGTCGGTGTACCGCAGCGATGGTAGCGCGCAGACCACAAAATGTGTAGATATATAAAGAGATAGGGAACGCGCCCCATCGGCGGTTTTCCCTCCGACCCTCAGCCCCCAGAACGCGTTTGTCCACCGGTCCGACCCTCGCCAGGACCTACGGCCCACACACGCAACACCGGAAGGGCCGTCCCGCCGCGCGACGCACACTCCGGAGCCTCCCCGACTCGGGACGGGGCGACCCGCCGGCACGGCGGACGAGTCCGGGCGATCTCCCGCCCGGATGCGCCCGGGCGACCTCCCGAACGGCAGGAACCACGGGAACGACCACGGCCGCCAGTGGTATATATCTAGAGATTTAGGCTAGGCTTCGGCCGAGTTGTCCCGACGGGCAGGGAGGAAACAGGGTGGAGCTGAAGGGGTTGCGGGCGGTCGTCGTGGGCGGCGCGTCCGGGATGGCCAGGGCGACGGCCGAGCTGATCACGGCCCGCGGCGGGCGGGTGGCGATCCTGGACCAGGGCACCAGCGAGGGCGCGGTGGTCGCCGAGGACCTGAAGGGCAGTTTCCACGCCTGCGACGTCACCGACTTCGCGGGGATGGAAGGCGTCCTCGAGACCGCGGTGGCCAGGCTGGACGGCATCGACGTCGTCGTGAACACCGCCGGTGGGGCGACTCCCGGGCGCACACTGAGCAAGGACGGTCCGCTGCCGATCGAGGCGTTCCGAGGAGTCATCGATCTCAATCTGACCGGCACCTTCAACGTGGCCCGCCTCGCCGCGTGGCACATGAGCCGCAACACTCCGAATGCCGACGGCGAACGAGGCGTGATCATCAACACCGCGTCGATCGCCGCGTTCGAGGGGCAGGTCGGGCAGATCGCCTACACCGCGGCGAAGGGCGGGGTGGCCGCGATGAGCCTGACGATGGCCCGCGAGCTCGGCTCGCTGGGAATCCGGGTCAACGCCATCGCGCCGAGCCTGTTCCACACCGGCCTGACCCAGGGCATTCCCGAGGAGTACGAGAAGGTCCTCACCAAGGACGCCGCCTTCCCGAGACGGATGGGGCGTCCCGAGGAGTACGCGCGCCTCGCCCAGGGCATCATCGAGAACCCGATGCTCAACGGCTCCACCATCCGCCTCGACGGCGGCCAGCGCTTCGCCCCGAAGTAGGCCGGCGATGAGCATTCTGACCGAGGTCGTCGACGGCTCACTCGTCGTCACCCTCAACCGCCCCGAGGCGCGCAACGCTCTCAACGGCGAGGTAGGCCAGAGCCTCGCCGACGCGCTCGCCCGCGCGGAGGGCGACGACGGAGTACGCAGCGTCGTACTCACCGGCGCCGGCGACCGTACGTTCTGTGCCGGCCTCGACCTGAAAGCGCTGTCCAGGGGTGAGAACCTCGCGCCCGTCATGCAGGCCCTCGACGGCCTGCGTGACTTCCGGAAGCCTCTGCTGGCCGCGGTGAACGGCAGCTGCCTCGGCGGCGGCTTCGAGATCATGATGCACTGTGACCTGGTCGTCGCCGCGGCCGGCACGAACTTCGGCCTCCCGGAGGTCAGACGCGGCCTGCTCGCCGCGGGCGGGGGCACCCGGCTGCCGCTGCGGCTGCCGATCGCCCGGGCGCTCGAGCTGGCGCTCACCGGCGACCCCATCCCCGCGGAGCAGGCCCTGGACTGGGGCCTCGTCAACCGGGTGGTGCCCCGGGACGACCTGCTGCCGGCCACCCTGGAGCTCGCCGGCCGCGTCAACGCCAACGCCCCACTCGCGCTGCAGGCCACGAAGCGCCTCCTGCGCGGCGAGCTCGGGGACGACGCGGCGGCGGCGAAGACGGCGCTGGCCTCGATAGCGGACCTCATGGCCTCGGAGGACGCCCAGGAGGGCGGCCGGGCCTTCGCCGAGAAACGGCCGCCGGTGTGGAAGGGCCGCTGAGCCAGCGGCGCCGACGAAGGCTGGGCCGGAGCTTCGGCCCGCTACGTTCTCTGCTGGGTCCTCGTGGGCTTTTGGGTGGTTGTCTCCGTGGTGTCGTGGGTGCCGACGGTCCCGACGCCCTCCACCGCCCTGGACGCCCTCGCGCTGTTCGCCCTGCTGGGATTCGTCGTCGTCCACGCCTCGCTCGCCGTCGGCCGGCAGGGCCTTGTGGTCTACGTCGCGACGAGCTACGTCGTCTACGGCTGGATCGCCTGGAGTCTCGCGGGACTCATCACCCGGGCCGGGCCGCGGGCCGGATCCCGCGCGCACCGCGTCGTCACCCCCGTCGTGACGGCCTTCATCCTCGCCGGCTGGGACTTCGGTGATGACGCGATCGGGTCGACCGTCCGTGATCTGTACACCTACCGGGACCCGAGCGGCTTCATGGGCGTTCCGCTGTCGAACTTCCTCGGCTGGCTGCTCAGCGGCTGGGTCATCTTCCAGCTGTTCGCACTCCTGGTAGACCGCTTCTCCCCGGCGACGACAGCGACTGTGCGACGCGGGTACCGGCTGTGGCCGTGCGCCATCTGGGCGCTCGTTCCCGTCCAGTACCTCGCCGACTTCGCCAGCGCTCCCGAAACCACCGTCGAACGAGGTGGCCGCACCTTCGCCGTCGCGGACGTCTACGAGGCCTCGGCCACCGCCGCCATCCTGACAATGCTCTTCACCGCCGTCATCGCCGGTTCGCACGCCTGGCACCGGCCGGGCGACGATGAACCGGCGGAGGATGCCTCTCAGCAACCACCGTGCAGGTAACTGGCGTGAATGTGGGACGCCGGAAGGTTCCCCAGCCCGGGTGCAGGCGCATTCGGCCGGCCCTTCGGTACCCGAGCCAGGAGGCGGGTGTCAGTGGTAGCACCCCGAACGCTGACTCCTGGCAAGCCCACCGCTCAGGCCCGTCTCCTGCTGGTGTACGTGCGCGGTGATCCGTGCGACAGGAAGGGACCCACGCACCCTTCAAGATCGCCAACGGTGGCATGACCGTCAACCATGTTGATTATCTTGAAATGAGTTTGGGTGATGGTCCACGTACCGAGCTGGTGGCGGTTCGCGGCAGGCTGAACGGCTATGAGCACGAGGGACTACCGCACAGGGGGACGCCGCCCGGGTGACCTTGGTGGTGCTCTCTCCCGAGAAGCGGACCTTGGCCTCTGGGGCCGACGACGCGACGGTGCGGTCGCGGGATGCGAGCACCCCGACCGCCCCCACCCCGCTCGACCAGCCCCTCACCGACCACACCGGCGACGCGACCTCGGTGGCGCTCTCTCCCGACGGGCGCACCCTGGCCACAGCTTCCAACGACCGCACGGTGCGGCTCCGGAGGGCCGGATGAACAGGTCCTGGGTGCGCGTACCCAGGAGAGTCCGACTGCCGGCCCTGACGCCCGGTAATTTTTCAGGATCCCGGGCCTGAGCAGTACGGCCCCCCACCTCCCGTCAAGATCGACTGTGGGAGCTGGGGCCGTCAACAGCGTTGATTATCTTGATATGGGGATGCTTCCCGGCTCGGGTGCCGGGGCGGGGGTGCGGTCGGTAGCGGGCTGGTGTGTCCGGGTGGCCGATGATGGGCGGTATGGGGGCGGTGCGGCGGCATCTGATGCCGGCAGGGGTCACGCTGGTCACGTTGGTGGTGACGGTGGTGCTGGTGCGCCGCTACGACTGGGAACCGGCCGGCACGATGCTCACGGTGATCACACCGGCGTTGACGGTGGCGCTGCTGGCGTACGGGGCGCTGCTGGTGTTCCCCGGCCGTTCGGCGTCTCCCGAGACACCGGCCCCGGGCCCGCCGCGGCGGGTGGACGGCCCGCCGGTCGGGGCGCTGCCGGCACGCAACCGGCTGTTCACCGGCCGGGCCGGGCAGCTCGACGAGATCCGCCGGCAGCTGCGGGCCGGTCCGGTCGCGGTCACCGCCCTGCACGGGATGGGTGGGGTCGGTAAAACCCAGCTCGCGCTCGAGTACACCCACCGCCACCTCGGCGACTACACCCTGATCTGGTGGATCGACGCCGAACAGAGCACGCTGCTCGCCGAGAAGATCGCCGCGTTGGCCGGGCCGCTGGGCCTGCCCACCGGCCCGGTGATCGAGACCGCCTCGGCGGTGCTGGCCGCGCTCGCCCGCCGCCCGGGGTGGCTGGTGGTGTTCGACAACGCCGAACACCCCACCGCCCTGGCCCCCTGGCTACCCACCGGCCCCGGCCACGTCCTGATCACCTCACGCAACCCGGCCTGGGAGCATCTGGCCGCCACCGTCGACGTCGACCTGCTCCCCCGCCCCGAATCCGTCGCCCTGCTCACCCGCCAGCTCCCCGCCCTGGACCCGGACACCGCCGGCGCGCTCGCAGGCGAACTCGGGGACCTGCCGCTGGCCCTGGCCCAGGCCGGCGCCTACCTGGCCCACACCCGCACCCCCCCCACGCGACTACCTCACCCAGTTCCGGGCCCGCCGCGCCGAGTATCTGGCCACCGGCGACCCCCCGCTCTACGCCGGGCGCCTCGACACCTGCTGGTCGCTGTCCCTGCACCGGCTTCGCACCGACGCACCCGCGGCGGTCTGGCTGCTCCAAGCCTGCGCGCTGCTCGCCCCCGACCCCATCCCTTACACGCACATCACGCCGGCCACGCGCGAACGACTTCAGAATCCAGTGGACTCAGTCGGAATACTAAAAAAAAA
>NZ_JBFLUG010000104.1:0-26830 GCF_041008525.1 Parafrankia sp. FMc2
CGAACTCGGCCGGCAGATGCCGCCAGGCACACCCCGAGGTCAGCACGTAGACCACCGCGGTGAACACCGCCCGGTCCTCGATCGGGGCAGTCCCACCACCCTGCCAGCGATGCTCGAACCGGGGCAGGAGCGGTTCCACCAGCTCCCACAGCTCGTCCGGGACCAGCCGCCCGGCGAGGCTGCTCTCCAACACATCCATGATCAGATATGTACCCGAAGCGGCCACGCAAGACACGCTCTAAGTCTCGCCAACGCCGTTGCCGGCCTGCAGGCCGGTGCGGCCGGCGTGCAGGGCACGCTGGCCGGCATCGGCGAACGAACTGGCAATACCCCGCTGGAGGAACTCGCCGTCCTCACCTATTACCACGGGGAATCGCTGGGGTTTCGCACTGCGCTGGACCCGCGCAATTGCGTCGAGGCGGCCCAAGCCGTTCTGGAAATAATCGGTGAACGACCCTGGAAGCACAAGCCGCTGCTCGGTGAACTGGCCTTCTCGACGGCAGCCGGAATCCACGCCGCGGGGCTGATGAACAATCCGATCTGCTATGAGTTCGTCGAGCCAGAGCTGGTCGGCCGCGAACGTCGCATCCTCCTGGGCGGAGCCTCCGGCCGGGCCAACCTCCGGCATTTCGCGGCGACCCTCGGCATGGAGATCCCGGAAGACGTTCTGGACCTCATGTATGACCAATTCTCGCTGGATCCCAGTCCGGCTCGGTACAACACACCGGCGGTTTTCGAGCAACTGTACCGAGACGCGCTGAACGGGACGGCGCAGTGATCGATGATACGACCGGCCTAACGATCGGCCTGCATCTGCCATTGTTCGACTTCGGGTTCGGCTCTCCGGCCCTCACGGGAAGGGATCTGCACGACCTATTGGCGGTCGCCGAGCGGCTGAATATTCGGGAGGTGGCGGCCAGCGACCACATCGCCTTCCGGGTTCCCTGGCTGGACGGTCTGGCGGCACTGGCATTCGTGGCCGCCCGCCTTCCGGGCCGGCGGCTGGTAACGGCGGCCTGTCTGCCGACGGTTCGCGGTCCGGCCGTAACCGCCAAAACATTGGCCGGGATCAGCCGTCTGGCGGGGGCCCCGGTGTGGGCCGGGCTGGCCGCCGGCTCGTCGCTTCGAGACCTCGATATCGCGGGCGTGCCCGCAAACGAGCGTTGGGTGCGCTTCGACGATGCGCTGGGGCTCCTGCGAGCGAGCCTGTGTGGCGAGGAGCCCGTGGCCTATCACGGGAAGCACTACCGGCTGGACGACCCGCTGACGCCCGGCCCGGTGCCCGGAACGAAGCTGTGGGTCGCATCGTGGGGTTCCCCGGCCGGCGTGCGGCGTGCGGTGGAGCGTGGCGACGGTCTGCTTTTCTCGGCGTATATGGCCGATCCGGACGCGATGGGTCGTGCGGTGCGGCTGGCCCGGCGCCTTCGGGCAGAACGTACCGGAGCCGCGCCGGACACCGGCTTCGGATTCGCCGCCTCGACGTGCTTCATGCACATCACCGAGGACGCCGCCGTCGCCGAGCGCCTGACCGGAACCATCCTCGCGGACTTCCTCAAGGTGTCACCCGACGACCTCCGCCGGCGCACCCTGGTGGGCCCGCCCACCCACTGTGCCGAGCGGCTCGCAGCGTTTGCCCGTACCGGCGTGCAGCGGCTGTATGTGCTCCCGGTCGGTGATCCGAGCGAGCAGCTGACGCGCCTGCAGGAATCGGTCTTCCCGCTGGCCGCTGCGTCAGGCATGGAGGTGCGGTGGTGAGCGGCCGGTCGTCGGGGGCCTTGGCGGGACTGTTTGTGCTCGACCTGTCCGTAGTC
Source organism: Parafrankia sp. FMc2 (assembly GCF_041008525.1). Taxonomy (NCBI): domain Bacteria; kingdom Bacillati; phylum Actinomycetota; class Actinomycetes; order Frankiales; family Frankiaceae; genus Parafrankia; species Parafrankia sp. FMc2. The sequence goes on from NZ_JBFLUG010000104.1 coordinate 1,812, forward strand.
CTCGCGGGCCCCACCGTGGGCCGTATTTTCGCGGATCTGGGCGCACGCGTGGTGAAGGTCGAGCGGCCGGAGCCCGGCGATCCGGTGCGATCCATGGGCCGGACCGTCGGTGGCGGCGACGGGGCCTGGTGGGCTTTCGTCGGGCGCAACAAGGAGACGGTCAGCCTGGACCTCGAGGATCCGGCCGAACGCACTCACCTCATGCGGATGGTCGGTCGCGCCGATGTGCTGGTCGAGAGCTTTCGGCCGGGGACGATGGCGCGTTGGGGCCTGGACTACGAGGCCCTCGCCGCGATCAACTCTCGCCTGGTCGTCTTGCGCATCTCCGGCTTTGGCGTGGGCGGTCCGCGCGAGGGCTGGCTGGGGTTCGGCACGCTGGCCGAGGCGTTGAGCGGTTTCGCCGCATTGAACGGCGACGCCGACAGGCCGCGCCTGCCGCCCACCGGGCTGGCTGACTCGGTCGCCGGCCTGCAGGGCACCGTAGCGGTACTGGCGGCCCTGTACGAGCGGCAGCGCAGCGGGCGAGGACAGCTGGTCGAGGTCAACTTGTACGAGCCGTTGCTCGGTGTGCTCGGTGGGCACGTCGTGCGCGACGCGTCCCGCGAGGAGGACCCGGGCGCGTCCGCGCGCGGGCATGTCCGCGGGCTCTTCGCCACCGCGGACGGCGACTGGATCGCTGTGTCCGCCCACAGCGCGGCGACCGGCGGCGCGATCGCCCGGTTGCTCGGGGTCGCGGGGGGCGAGGGCCTCGATCGCGGAGCGGTGCATGACCCGGATGAAGTGCATCGCCGGATGGTGGCGTGGATCGGCGGACGATCGCGCGACAACGTGCTGACGCACCTGCTGGCGGCCGGCATTCCAGCGGTCCCCGTGCTGACTCCCGGGCAGCTCAGCCACGATCCGCAGGTCATGGCGCGCGGATCGTTGGCCGCCGTCGCACACGGGGCCGACGCCGTCCGCATGCCCGGCATCGCCATGGACTTCTCCCGCAGCGAGCACGCCGTCCGTCATATCGGCAGACCGCAGGACGACGATCGCGAGCGTGTCCTCGCCGAGTTCGCCCCAGACCACAGTTTGGAGGTGCCGGGATGACACTGACGACGTATACGGACGCCCTCCTGGAAGCGGCGGAACTGCACCGGGACGGATCGCGGATTCTCTTGGCGGTCGACCTCCACGTGCTGCATGAAGTCTCCTCGCCCCAGGCCTTCACCATGCTGGCCAATCGGGGACTACCAGTGCTGGACGCGTCCCGCACCGTCGGTATCCCCGACCACGTCGTCTCTACCGAGCCCGGGCGCATCGGCAGCGAGAATCCCCGCGCTCAGCGTATGCTCGACGTCTTCTCCGTGAACCTGGACACCGCGGGCATCGAGCAGGTGGCGCTGGACAGCGGTGAGCATGGCATCGTGCACGTGTCGGTCAGTGAGTCGGGCCGCGTGCTGCCCGGGCAGGTCGTCGTCTGTGGCGACAGCCATACCACCACCCTCGGTGCACTCGGCGCGCTTGCCTGGGGCATCGGCACGTCGGAGGTGGCCCATGTGCTGGCCACGCAGTCCGCCTGGACATCGGTGCAACCCGTCGTCGGTTTGCGGGTGACGGGTGTGCCGGGGCCGGGCGCGGGCGCGAAGGACGTCGTGCTGCGGGTGTGCGGTGAGCTGACCCCGCGGTGGGGGGTGGGCCGGCGGATCGAGTGGAGCGGGCCGTACATCGACGCGACCACGATGGCCGACCGTTTCACCCTGTGTAACATGTCGGCCGAGCTGGGTGCCCGTTCGGCCCTCATCCAGCCCGACGAGATCACCTGGAGCTACCTGGCCGAACGGCTGCCGCCTGAACGCGTGGCCGCCGCGCGCCGTCGCGGCGGCGATCTGCTGCGGCACGCCGCCGAGGCGCCCCGCGAGGCGACCGTGGACGTCGACGGCCTCGCTCCGCAGGTGACCTGGGGCACGAACCTGTCGCACGTGGAAGCCGTGAATGGACGAGTTCCGAGCAGCGTTCAGGACAGCCAGCGGTCGGCCTTCGAGGCGGCCCTGGCGTACACGAACCTCTCACCGGGGCAGGAACTCCGGACGGTGCAGGTGCAGCATGCGTTTCTCGGTTCCTGCACCAACGGCCGGATCGAGGATCTGAGGGCCGCCGCCGCGGTCGTGGCCGGACATCGGGTGGCGCGGGGTGTGCGGGCGGTGGTGGTTCCGGGCTCACGGCGGGTCGCCGAGCTGGCGGAACGCGAGGGCGTCCGCGCGGCGCTGACCGACGCCGGATTCCAGTGGCGTGAACCGGGCTGCTCCTCGTGCGTGGCCATCAACGGCGACATCGTTCCCCGCGGGGAGCGGTGCGTGTCCAGCTCCAACCGCAACTTCGAGGGCCGGCAGGGTGCGGGCGCGATCACGCACGTGGCCAGCCCTGCTACAGCGGCGGCCTCGGCCATCACAGGACGACTGACGCATCCGGCCGAGGTGACCGGATGAAGTACCTGCAAGGGCGCGCTCTTCCGCTGGGTCGCGACTCCGTCGACACCGACGTGATCGCGCCACAGTCCGAGCTGCTCGTCGTGGACAACACCGGCCTGGCCGACGCCGCATTCCTGACGTGGCGACGGCATCCGGACGGTAGGCCTACGGATTCCGTGCTCAACGACCCCCGGTACCAGGATGCCCGAATTCTGCTCACCGGCGACGCCTTCGGGTGCGGATCGAGCCGGGAGCATGCGGTCTGGGCGTTGCAGGGGCTCGGGTACGAGGCCGTGCTGGCGGTCGGGTTCGGCGAGATCTTCGAGCGCAACGCCGCACGTAACGGCCTCGCCCCGCTCGTCGTGTCGAGAGCATCGCTCGACCAGCTCCTCGACGTGGTCCGCGACCGGCCGGACGAGGTACTCACCATCGACTTCGCCGCGGGAACCGTGTCGGCGGCCGGCACCGTCCACAAGGCGATGCTGTCGGCGGATGCGCGGCGTTTCATCGTGGACGGCCACGATGAGATCTACGAGACCCTGGGCATTCTGGCTGCGGCAACGAGTGTGCCGGTGGCGACCGCCAATGATGAGCCACCGGCGCCATCCGGCCCGCAGAACGCCGGCACAGCGCTCGCCGACGGGTGGCAGGCGACGCTGTCGATGGGCCTGGCTTCGTGGCACGAGCGAGCCGGGGTCCGGTCGACGCAGCGGCGGTTGCTCGGTGAGCTTGACCAGGGGTGGACGCTGTTCCCTCGGAAACTCATGCCCTACCTTGATCATCCACTGATCGCCCAGCTCGGCCCCGAGCAGCAGAAGGTGCTGACCGCGCGCCGCCTCTACGACTACCTGTCCTTCGTGGTGCACCTCGAGGCGAAGGTGGTCAACCGGGGTACGCGCATCGTCGCCCTCGACGAGCTGGGGCTCGGTCTGCCAGCGCAGCTACGCACCGACGGCTGGAAGATCTACTGTGACGAGGCGTACCACGCCGTGTCCGGGATGGACCTGCTCGAGCAGGTGGAGCGCACGAGTGGTATCCCCGCCTTGCGGTATGACTTCACGCTGGTCATGGAGACGTTGCGTGACGCCGGTCGGGAGGTCGGGGCGGACCTGCCGGGGCTCGACCACCTGCTTGAGGTCATCGTCTTCGAGACCGTGGTCACCGAGCTGCTGAAGGATATTCCGAAGGACGAGACGGTGGTTCCGGTCATCCGGCAGGTCGTCGCTGACCACGCCGCGGACGAGCGGGCGCACCACGCCTTCTACACAGTCTTCTATGACGAACTGTGGGCCAAGCTGGACCGCCGGCAGCGCGAGCTGGTCGCGCGCAGCCTGCCGAACATCATCACGGCGTGCCTGAGCCCGGACGTCAGCGCCGTGCGGCGCAGCCTGTCTGCCGCGGGCCTGACCGACTCCGACGCGAGGCAGGTCATTGACGAGGCCTACCCGCAGGAGCGAGTTCGGGACGACATCCGCCGGTCGGCCCACAAGACCATTCGCATGTTTCAGGCACACGACGTTCTCGATTTTCCGGGCGCCGCGGAAGCGTTCGAATCCGCAGGGCTCCTGCTGCCCGGCGACCGCTGAAACACAGCTGCTTCCCCGCAGTCGACCCCTGCCGCCCCGTCGAGTGGTTAGCGCAGGCGTACAGAGGCGTACAGAATGGAGGACCATCTATGTGTGGCATTGCCGGGCTGGTCGACTTCCGACAGCAGCTCCCCGATATCGAGGATGTTCTCGACCGGATGTGCGCGGTCCTGCATCGCCGAGGACCCGATGAACAGGGCACCTGGGTCGGTCCCGGCGTCGGCCTGGGTGTTCGCCGATTGTCTGTCATCGACATCACCGGTGGCCGGCAGCCGATGGTGCACACGGGCGCCGCCGGGAGCGCCGTCGCCCTGGCCTACACCGGCGAGGTCTTCAACTACGCTGCTCTCAGGAACGAGCTGACGGGGCTCGGGCACACGTTCGAAACCTCCAGCGACACGGAGGTCGTGCTGCGTTCATACCTGCAATGGGGAGCCGCCTGCGCGGAACAGTTCGTCGGCATGTTCGCCTTTGCTGTATGGGACGGGCGCACCGAGGAACTCGTCCTCATCCGGGATCGGTTCGGGATCTACCCGCTCTATTACGCGGAGGTGGACGGTGGCGTCGTATTCGGCTCGGAGCTCAAGGCGATCCTGGAGCACCCCGCAGTCGCGCCGGAAGTCGACATGGAGGGCTTCCGTGCCGTCATCACGTTCGTCAAGCGTCCCGAGAACGGCATCTTCAAGGGCGTCCATGAGATGGCGCCGGGCACGGTACGCCGGATCGGCCGGATCGGCGCCCGGCAGACCACGTACTGGAGCCTGACAGCGCAGGAGCACACGGACGACCTCGACACCACGGTGGCGACGGTGCGCGAGCTGCTCGAGCAGAGTGTGCACAGCCAGCTCGTGTCGGATGTGCCGCTGGGCGTGTTCCTGTCCGGCGGCCTGGACTCCAGCGCGATCGCCGCTCTGTCGGCGAAGGTCATGCGGGACAAGGACACCGGTCCGTTGCGGACGTTCTCGGTGGACTATGCCGGTCACTCGGAGCACTTCACGCCCGACGAGGTCCGGGCCACACCGGACCACCCGTTCGTCGAGCGAATGGTGCAGCATCTGGGGGCCGACCACACGCGCGTCGTGGTGGGCACGGATGAGCTGATGGACCCGGCCACCCGCTCCGAGGTGCTCATCGCCCGGGACTACCCGACCTCCCTCGGTGACCTCGACACCTCACTGCTGTTGCTGTGCCGGGAGTTCCGGCGCTCCTGCAAGGTGTCGTTGACCGGTGACGCGGCAGACGAGCTGTTCGGCGGGTACGCCTGGTTCCTGGACCGGCACTACTACGACGCGGCAACGCTGCCATGGCTGGAGTTCGCACGCCGCATGGTCGGGCGTAACCAGCTGCGCAACACCGCGTTGCTGCGCGAGGACCTGGTCAAGGACCTCGACAGTGAGACGTTCGAACGGGATCTGTACTCCGACATGGTCGCCCAGGTCCCCGTCCTCGTGGGCGAGAGTGAGCAGGACCGCGCGGCCCGGGTGATGACCCACCTCAATCTGACGGGGTATCTCCGGATCATCCTCGACCGCAAGGATCGCGTCGGCATGGCGGCGGCGTTGGAGGGACGCGTTCCGTTCCTCGACCACCGTCTGGTGAACTACGTCTTCAACGTCCCGTGGGCGATGAAGTCCTTCGACGGGCGAGAGAAGAGCCTGCTCCGGGCTGCGGTACGTGACCTCCTGCCGCCCTCGGTGCTCTTCCGCCAGAAGGCCGGATACCCGCCCACCACCGATCCGCGGTACAACGACGTCTTGCGTCAGCGCGTCTCCGAAATGCTCAGCGACAGCTCGGCACCCGTGCGCGAACTTCTCAATCTCGATGTCGTCCACGCCTATCTACAGGACCCGGACGGCCCGGCCGCGGCGGTCGTCAACCGTTTCAGCATGGAGATGGCACTGTATCTCAACGACTGGCTAGGCCGGTACCGCGTCCGGCTCGCCATCTGAGCGGCGCCTGCGCAAATAGCAGCATCGACGGGAAGGTACGCATTGAGCATCAACGCGGGCTATGACGACGCGCCGGTCGACGTGCTCGGCATCGGGTTCGGGCCGTCGAATCTTGCACTGGCCATCGCGCTGCAGGAGCAGGGTTTGTCCGGCTCTGCGGCCGGCGAGAGCGGCCGGCTGCGGTTCGTGGAGCGGCAGAGCCGGTTCGGCTGGCACCAGGGAATGCTGCTCGACGGTGCACGGATGCAGATCTCGTTCCTCAAGGATCTGGCCACCATGCGCAGCCCGAGCAGCCCATACACGTTTCTCCGCTACCTACAGGATCGTGGACGACTGGTCGACTTCATCAACGGCAGAAACTTCTTCCCCAGCCGTATTGAGTTCCACGACTATCTCGAGTGGGCCGCGGCGCGATTCTCGGGAATCGTCGAGTACGGCTCCGAGGTCATCGGCATCGAGCCGGTGTACACGGGAGACCTCGTCCAGGAGGTCGACGTCGTTGTGCAGCGGGCGGACGGCGTCCGCCGGCACCGGGCCCGTAACGTCGTGTTCGCCGCGGGTCTGCAGCCGTGGACCCCTAAGGGCATCACGCTGTCGGACCAGATCTGGCACAGCTCCGAACTGTTGCACCGGCTCCGCGAAATCGATGTGGCCAAGATCGGTATGGCCCTCGTGGTCGGTGCTGGGCAGAGCGCCGCGGAGGTCACCAGCCACTTGCACCAGGTATGCCCCAGCGCACAGATCCATTCGGTCTTCGCCCGGTTCGGTTACTCGGTCGCCGACGACAGCCCGTTCGCCAACCGGATTTTCGATCCCGAGGCGGTGGACGTACATTTCCGGGCGGCGCCTGAGATTCGCCAGATGTTGCGGCGATACCACGACGGTACGAACTACTCCGTCGTCGATCTCGACCTCATCACCGGGCTGTTCGAGCGCAGTTACCAGGAGAAGGTCGTCCACGACCAGCGGTTGTACTTTCACAACCTCTCGCGCATCACGCGTTGCGTGCAGACACCGGCGGGCGCCGAGGTCACCGTGCACGACCTGGCCAGAGGCCTTACCGAGTCGATGATCTGCGACCTCGTGGTCTTCGCCACCGGGTACCGGCCGGTGGACCCGCGATGCTTCCTCGGCCCCCTGCTCGAGCACTGCCGGCTCGATACCGACGGGGGCGTCGCCCTGGGGAGGGACTACCGGGTCCTCACCACGCCGCAGATACGTTCCAGAATCTTCGTGCAGGGCGCCACTGAGGACAGCCATGGACTGTCCTCAGTGCTGCTGTCCAATACGGCGGTCCGGGCGGGAGAGATTGCTGAGTCTCTCGCCGAGGCGTTGCGCGAGCAAGGCAGACCCTTGACTGCTGCGGCGGGATGACCGACGTCTGGCATGTTCCTGAACACGAGCGAGAACTCGGTAAACGCCTCCTCGTCACGATCGGAGAGCCGGATGTTCGTACCTGACATCTACCAGAACCACGACCACGCGCAACTGCGCAACGAGATCCGCCGCCATCCGCTGGCGGTGCTCGCTGGCAACGGCGACCCGACTCCGTTGCTCACCCACCTACCGGTCATCCCGCACCCCGACGAGGGGGGCGCCGCCGACGCGCCGCTGCCCGGCTCGGTACTGCTCGGGCACATGAACCGGGCCAACCCGCATTGGGCCGCGCTGACCGACGGGTCCGCCGCTACGCTGATCTTCCTCGGCCCGCACGGCTATGTCAAACCGGCGCTGTACCAGACCACTCCGGCCGCGCCCACCTGGGACTTCGTCAGCATCCACGCGCACGGCACGGCGCACCCCATCCCCGCCGGGGAGGAAACGCTCGACGTGGTGCGCTGGACCGTGGACGCTCTCGAGCGCTCGTTCGGCTCCGGCTGGGACCCGCGACCGTCGCTGGGCTACTTCCGCTCCATTGTCCCGGGCGTCGGCGCCTTCCGGTTCGAGGTCACCGGTGTCGACACCATGTACAAGCTGAGCCAGGAGCAGACCGCCGAACGTCAGGACCAAGTCGCCGCGAGCTTCGCCGCCTCCGAGGGTGGCTGCATGCGCGAACTCGCCGAGCTGATGAGGGTGGTGCGCCACAGTGCCGACCCGGCGGACGTGCCCCGATGAAGCGCAACATGCTCAGCGTCCCAGGCGCGGTCAGCCTGCTGGAGGAGATCTGCGCCGGGCGGCTGCCCTGGCCGGCGATCCATCCGTTCCCTCAGCAGCGCGGCGGCGACCGAGCCGTCGGTGACCAGGCCGTCGAGGACATCCAGAAGGTCCTGGAACGCACCGTGGACCCGGAGGCCGTCGACGCCGGCCAGCAGCTGCCGCCGGACCTGCCCGCGGCGTTACATGCCGAGGGCTGTCTGCACCTGCTGGCCGGCGTCGAGCACGGCGGCCGGGGCCTGTCGCCGTTCAACGCATTCCGGGTGATCGAGGCCGCCGCCCACTGGTCCACTCCCGCCGGCATGCTGCTCGGCATCCACAACGGCATCGGCGCGGCGGCGTACCTGCCGGTGCTGCCCGACGGCCCCCTGCGCGAGCACATCTCCCGCCGGATGGCGGCCGGCGCCGTCACCGCCATGGCCGACACCGAGCCCACCGGCGCCGCGAACCGCGCCCGCGGCACGACCGCCGTGCCGGCCCGTGACGGCGAGGGATATCTGCTCAATGGCGACAAGCTCTACATCGGCAACGGCCCCATCGCCGACCTCGTCGCGGTCACCGCAACCCTTCGCGGACCGGACGGTGACCGTACCCGGGTGTTCTTCGTGGACACCGACACGCCTGGCTTCTCGGTCAGCGCCCGCCTGCGCTTCATGGGGTTCCGCGGCTTTCCCAACGGTGCACTGTCGCTGCGCGACGTCCACGTCCCGCCGCACCACCTGCTCGATGAACACGAAGGCGTGTGGCTCACCGCGGAACGCGCCACGGTGCTCTCCCGCGGCCGGCTCTACATCGTGGCCGCGCCGGCGCTGGCGATCGCGCGCGCCTGCCTGGATCACACCCGCGCGTACGCCCGGCGCCGCGCCGTCGACGGGCGCGTGCTCGCCGGCTATCCCGAGATCCGCCGGATGGCCGCCGAGTCCCAGGCGGACACGTATGCGCTGGAGACCGTGGCGCAGTGGACGATGCTCGACGGGCGCGGCGACGGTCCGGCCGTCAATCTCATGCCGGAGCAGGTCGCCGCGAAGAACATCACGTCGCTGCTGTGCTGGCGGGTCGCGGAACGCACGATGACCCTGCTCGCCGGGGAGGGCTTCGAGACGGCGCGGGGCAAGGCCGACCGTGGCGTCCCCCCGATCCCGCTGGAGCGGCTCTTCCGCGACGCCCGGGGCACCCGCATCGCCGGTGGAACCGAGGTGCTGTTGCAGATGCGCTTGGCCGGCAACGTCGTGCTCTCCTACTTCTACCCGCCGCCGGACAACGCCGACGAGCTGATGAGCCCCGCAACCGCGCCGGCGGACCTGCCGGCAGGCGCGCTGTCGGCCCGCAACCGCGACCACCGCCGCGCACTCTCGGAGTGCATCCACGAATACGCCCGGACCTGCCTGACCATGGCCCGCCGTTTTCCCGAGCGGGCCGAGTTGCTGACCCGTAGCCGTGCGCTGGTGCTGCTTGGCCAGCTCGCCGAGGAGCTGGTCACGATGTCACTGGTGCTCGCCCGTGCGGCCACCGACGGCCCGGATACCGGCGACCAGGACCTAGCCGACATCTATTGCACCGGCGCGTTCGGCCGCATCGCGGTCTGGCGGCAGGAACTGGCCGACACGCTGGCGGACGACCTGTCCGCGTACGCGCGTGCCGCCGGGCGGCTGCTGGACGACGCCGATATGCCGGCCGGGCCGTCATGACCGGTCCGGAGCGACGGGCCCCGCTGTCGGCCGGGCAGAGCCGGCTGTTCTTCAGCGAGCTGCTACGGCCGGGCAGCGGCGGGTACGTCATCCAGCGGGCAGTCCGGCTCATCGGTGACCTCGACGTAGCCGCCCTGCAGGCCGCGGTGCAGCTGCTCGTCGGCCGGCACGAGATCCTGCGCACCACCTACAGCGACGACGGACCACACCCCGAGCAGGTCGTCCATCCCGCGTCACGCGGGAGTGAGGTCGCCCTGGAGCACACGGACCTGCGCGACCGGGCCGACGACGGCGCTGAGGCGGTGCACCGCTGGATCGCCGCGGCCCGGGGGCGCTCCTTCGAGCTGCGAGCCGAGCCGCCGCTGCGGACCGGCCTCGCGCGCCTCGGCGCCGACGACCACGTCCTGCTGATCACCGTGCACCACATCGCGATGGATGGCTGGTCGATGTCCGTGCTGCTCGGCGAGCTGGCCACCGCGTACGCCGCGCTGATCCGCGGCGAGGAGCCGGCCCTGCCGCCTGCGCCAGCGTACCGAGACTACGTGCAGGCCGAGCAGGCCCGGGCCGGCGAGATCGCCGAGCACGAGCGGTTCTGGCGCACCCGACTCGCCGGAGCCGGGGTGCCCGGCCCCGGCCTGATCGAATATCCGGCCGAATGGCGGCGGACCGACGAGGCCCTGTCCGCGGCGTTCACCCTGCCGGGCGAGCTGACCGCGCGGATCGCCGAGCTAAGCCGGCGGCAACGCTGCACGGCGTTCATGACCGTGCTGTCGGTCTGGGCCGGGCTGCTGACCACCAACAGCGGAGCCGCGGAGATCACTGTCGCGACCGCCTCGTCCGGACGGTTACGGCCCGAGGACCACGGGCTGGTCGGATTCCTGGTCAACGTGGTCCCGATCCGCATCGGGTGCACCTCGGAGATGTCGCTGACGCGGCTGCTGGCCACGGTACGCGACGCCTGCCTGACCGCGTCGGAGCACAACGAGCTGCCGTACGAGAGGATCGTCGCCGCCAGCCGGGCACCCCGCCTGCCGAACCGGCCGACGCTCGCCCAGGTCGTGTTCGACCTGCACCCCGGCGCCCCAGTGCCGGCGCTGCCGGGGCTACGTGCCAGCGAGTGGCCCATCGCGGCTCGCTCCCTGCGGTTCGAGCTGGAGCTGCACGTCACGTATGACCGGGGCGGCGCCGACGGGGTCCTGCTGGCCGCCGCGGACCTGTTCGAGCCGGACACCGTCGAGCGCCACAGGGACGCCTTCGTCGACCTACTCGACCGGTGGACCGCCGAGCCCGAGCGGGCCCTGGCCGACCTGATCCCGGTCCGCCCTGTTCTGGAAGGAACATGATGACAGGCGACGATGCCCTCACCGCCCGGCTCACCCGGATCTGGGAGTCGGCCCTGGGGCTCGACGACATCAAGCCTCCGGAGAACTTTCTCGATTTGGGCGGCGACTCGGCGACCGCCACGAGGGTGATCGCGGGGATCCGCGGTGAGTTCGGCGTCGCGCTGCCCCTGCGTGCCCTGTTCGACCATCCGACCGTCGCCGAGCTGGCCGAGGTGGTGTCCGCCGCCCGCCCGTCCGTCGCGGCCGCCGGATCTGTGATGGAGGACGTCCGATGAAGGAGGGCAGCGCCCTCGTCGGCTACCCCTATATCTCGATGTGGGGCGGCGAGGCCGATCCGCCGTACCTGTTCGACTCCCTCTATCGCTCGGTTGAGCGTTGCCCGGACCGGACCGCGGTGGTCGATGGCGATCGGAGCTTCTCGTACGCCGCGCTGGCGGCGTGGGCCTGGGAGGTGGAGGAACTGCTGCGGGCCAGGGGCGTGGTGCCCGGGGACCGGGTGGCGGTGGCCTGCCCCCGCAGTGCCGAGGCGGTCGTCGCGCTGCTCGCAGTCGCGGGGTGCGGAGCCACGTACGTGCCGCTGGACATCGAGTACCCCCTCGCCCGGCTGGAGCACATGGTCCGCGACAGCGAGCCCGCGGTGCTGCTGCATCTCGGCGAGCGGCCGGACCTCGGCCCCGAGGAGATCGCCCAGCGCATCCCGCAACCCGGCACCGCCCCTGCCAGCGCGGCCCCGCCGACCCGGCCGGGCTCGGCCCGGATCGTGGAGCACGACCCCGACCGTGATGTTTACCTCATCTATACCTCGGGCTCCACCGGCTGGCCGAAGGGTGTCGCGATTCCATACAGCTGCCTGGACAACATGGTCGCCTGGCAAGCCGCCCACTCGCCGGCCCCTGACCTGCGCACGGCGCAGTTCGCCCCGCTCAACTTCGACGTGTCGTTCCAGGAGATTCTCGGCACCCTGTGTGGCGCCGGCACGCTGCACATCGTGCCGGAGAGCCTGCGCCGTGAGCCGGGGCAGCTGCTGGACTGGCTGGCCGAGCACCGGGTGCAACGGCTCTTCCTGCCCTACGTGGCCCTGCAGATGCTTGCCGTGGCCGCCGACACCGCGGCTCGGCTGGAGCTGGTCGAGGTCAACACCGCGGGGGAGCAGGTGGTGTGTACCGACGAGATCCGACGCCTGTTCGCCCGCCTTCCCGGTGCCCGCCTGGTCAACCACTACGGCCAGAGCGAGTCGGCGATGGTCACCTCGCACATCCTGACCGGCCCCAGCTCCGGCTGGCCCGCCCTGCCGCCGATCGGGATCCCGCTGCCGAACTGCGAGGTACTGATCGACCCGGTCGCCGCGGACCAGCCCGCGGTGGGCGAGCTGCTGGTGGCCGGCCTGCCGATGTCTCGCGGGTATCGCAATCAGCCCGAGCTGACGGCCGAGCGCTACATCGACATCCCGCTGTCCCCCCACGGGCACACCCGTGCCTTCCGCACCGGCGATCTGGTCGAGCTGGTCGACGGCGAGCTGCGCTTCCTCACCCGGGTGGACGACGAGGTCAAGCTTCGCGGCGTGCGGGTGAACCTGCTCGAGGTCGACGCGCAACTGCTCGCCCAGCCGATGGTCCAGGCCGCCGCCACCGTCGTCGTGCGGACCCGCTCGGGCAACCGCAGCCTGCGATCCGCCGTCGTGCTGGCCGGCTCCCCCGGTCCCGCGACGGCCGACGACCTGATCAGTGCGCTGCGCCGGGTGCTGCCCGCAGTCTTCGTGCCGGTCTCCGTCATGGTGCTGCCCGTCCTGCCCCGGACACCGAGCGGCAAGATCGACCGGGATGCGGTCGCCGCTCTCATCTCCGAGGGGCTGGCCGGTGAGCGCCGGGCCCGCGGATCGAGCCTGTCCCAGGCCACAGCGCCATGAGCTTCACGACGTCGGCGCCGCCGGTGACGAGCCTGCCGGTCTCGCAGGCCCAGCTCGCGCTCTGGGCCGAGGAGCAGGTCCATGCGAACCTGAGCAGCACCGGATACTTCGCGGTGATGCTCACCGCACGCGGCGCCGCGGCCGGGCTCACCGGCACCCGGCTGCGCGCGGCCGCCCAGGCGGTGCTGCACCGGCATCCGCCGCTGCGTTCGGTGCTGCGGCACGACGAAGGCGAGCTGCGGCAGGTCGTCTATGCCGCCGCCGACGCCCTGCTGTTCATCACCACCGATGTCGCGTGCGAGCCCGGGGCGGAACGCGCCGCCGCGCGGGAGTGGGCCGCCCACCACGAAAGCCGGCGCCGGTGGGACCTGTCGGTGGAACCGCCGATCCGGTTCCACGACCTGCGGCACGGGCCCGGCCGCCGGACGATCGTCTTCGCCGTGCACCACGCCGGTTTCGACGGGCGCAGCAAGTTCCTCGTCGCCCGGGACTTCACCGAGTACCTGACCGGACTTGTCACCGGCGTCCCGGCCAAGGTCGAGCCGTTGCCCCACGTCATACCCACGGAGGCGGAGCCGGCGCTGACCGCCGAGGCGGTGCGCTACTGGGCCGGGGAACTGCGTGGCGATCGGGAGCCGATGCCGCTGCCGTCGGGGCGTACACCGGGTGTTCGCGGGATCCGGACCACCCGTACCGTGGAATTGGAGACCGCCCACGTGACGGCCCTGCGGGATCTCGCCGCCCGCCATGAGGTCAGCACGTTCACCTGCCTGGTCGCCGCGTTTGCCCGGCAGCTCACCTGGTATGGCGAGCCGGCGCCGATGCTCGCCATCGCCTCCGACATCAGCGACGAGACAACCCGCGCGGTCGCGGGCGTCCAGGTCAACGTGGTGCCGATGCTGGTGCGCGCCGGGGAGTCCACGACGTCGGCCGCCGCGGTGGGCGAGGCGCGGGCGGCGCTGGGCCGGTTGCGCCGGTACCGCCGGGTGCCGTTCCCGAGCCTGCTGCGCGACCTGCCGGACGGCAGCGCCTCCCGGCTGATGACCCAGTGCGGGATGTCGTTCCCCCGGCCCCCAGCCGGGCTGGCGCTGGACATGCCGGGAATGACCGCGCGATGGGACTTCTTCACGCCCAACACGTCCTCGACCTTCGAGCGGACCCTGCACATCCGCGCCGACTGGCCGGTCTGCCGGATCCGACTGGATTACCGGGCGGAGACCCTGGACGATGCTGGCGCCGGCGCGATGCTCGATCACTTCACCGCGGCCGTGGCGTCGCTGGCCACCGCTGACGCGACCGGGTTCCGTCCGGCGGCCGCCACGGCCGTGCCACCGAACCGCGCCGGTGCACCGGCGGGGCGGGGCCCGGGCAGCGAGGCGGAGGCGGCCGCCGTCGTGGCCGGCCGGTCGCACGCCGGCCCGGGCAACGACGTGGTGGTGCTCGGATCCGTGGCGGACGGGATACTCGCGGTCGAGACCGGCGCCGCGCGGCTGCGTGGTGCGAAGCTCCTGTTCGCCGCCGGCCCCGGCCCGATACCCGATACGGCCCGCCGCCTGGTGGGGCCCGCCGACGCCGTGCGGGCGGCGGCCCAGGCCCGGCGCGGCCGGGCACTGGACCTCGTCGTGCCCGGTGACCAGTTGCCCGCTCTGGCCCCCCTGGCGCAGGATGCCGGCTCGGCGTGCACGATCAGCGCCTACCACCAGCGGGACGGCCGGGTGATCGGAATCCTGACGCCGGCTCCGGATCCGCTGGACCCGCCGGAACTGGTGCTGCTCGGGTCGTACCCCGCGACGGTGCGCGACGACGGTGGGGCGTCCCTGCCCGCGAACGTACCCGGCACGCTGGTGGTCACCACACCCGACGGGCGACCGCAGTCCACCTCCGACTGCGTAATGGTGAGCGCCACGGGCGGGCTGCGTCATCTCGGCCCGCGCCGGGAACGGCTCCTGCGCCACCGCGGCTTCATCGACGTGGCCCTGGTCGAGCGGGTCCTGCACACGTGCCCGCAGGTGCTCGACGCGGCGGTGGTGCTGCGCCGGACCCGCCGCGGGTTCACCGTCGTGGCGGTCGTCACCGGGCACTCCGGCGGCCGCGCGCCCAGCGCGGCCGAGGTGCGGGCCTTCCTGCACGAGCGGCTCGCGGGATTCGACCTGCTCGGACAGATCGAGGTCCGGGCAACCATGCCCCGGGACCGGTACGGCTTGATCGACCGGCCCGCCCTGGACTCCCGTTGACGACTGCGTGGAGCATCGCGGACCCTCTCACCGAGGCCGCGGACGGCCCGGCCGAGCGGTCAGCCCAGCCGGCCGAAGATCGCGTGCGGGCTGACCTTGACGCGGGGGGTCGTGCCGGTGTTCCACTCGGCGCGCCGGATCTCCCGCATCGCCGCCTTGCGGCGCTCGCGGTCCATCCGGTCGATGAACAGCACGCCGTCGAGGTGATCGGTCTCGTGCTGCAGGCAGCGAGCCAGATAGCCGGAGCCGACGATCTGCATCGGGTCGCCGTGCTGGTTGAAGCCCTTGGCCACGACGTTCTGCCGACGTTTGGTGTCGAAGTACAACCCGGGCATCGACAGGCAGCCCTCCGGGCCGTCCTGCTCCTCCTCGTCGGGGAAGCTCAGCACCGGATTGACCAGGTGCCCGTGCAGGTCCTCGACGTGGAAGGCGAAGACGCGCAGGCTGATGCCCAGTTGCGGGGCCGCGAGCCCGGCGCCGCGCTCGTCGGTCAGAGTGTCGTCGAGATCCCGGACGAGCCGGCGCAGCTCCGCGTCGAAGGTGGCCACCTCCTGCGCCGGGACGGTGAGCACCGGGTCTCCGAAGAGCCGGACGGGCAGTACGGCCATGGCTGGCTCCTTTCCACGGCAGACGGCGCCCGCCGGTGCCGTGGGTGTCGCTGTGCTGGATGTGATGTCACCGCGCGATCACCATCGTTCCGGGACGGTGGTGAAGCGCAGCTCGCCGGGCGGGCCCGACTTGACGTCCACTCTGCAAAGAAGAATACTTTGCAAAGTGACGGATGGACAAGCTCTCGGCGGTCCCGACCCGTCCGATCGGGCGGCCGGCGACGACGGCCCCGTGCCGACGGCGAAGCAGCTTCGCGAGGGCTCGCCGCTCGAAGGCGAGGTCGCGTCCAGCGGTTCCAACTCGGCGCCGCCGATCCGCGACGATGCGGTGGTCGCCCTGCTGCGGCACCCGATCCGGGCCGCACTCATGGAGCTGCTGCGCACCCGGGAGACGCTCACCGCCACGGAGGCCGCCCAGGAGCTGGGTGGCAACACCGGGAGTCACTCGTTCCACCTGCGTCAGCTGGCGCGGTACCGGCTGATCGAACCGGTGCCCACGACGCGGGGACGGATCCGGCCCTGGCGGCTGATCCGTCCGGGCGTGGAGCAGGTGACCGACGAACCGATGACCTGCCTTGCCCGTGGACTCGAGGACGAGAGCTACCGACGGTGGCTGGCGCTGCGCGAGCAGGCGCCGGCGCGCTGGCGCAACGACGAGGCGTTCAGCGAGGTCATCTACCTCACGCCGAGGGAGCTCACCGCACTCGGCGCGAAGATCCGCGGTCTCCTGGCCGAGTACCGCCACCGCGAGACCCGGCCCGAGACCCGGCCGCAAGGGGCCGCGCCGGTCGCAGTGGTCGCCCGCCTGTTCCCGCTACTCGACCCGGATCACTGACCCGGTCCACGTCCGGTGCGCCGGCGGCCCATCGCCACACCGTCTGCCTCGACGTGCCGGCCTGTGCCATGCCGAGACGAACTTCCAGAGGACACCATGACTGGCCCCGAGACTGGGCACCGCAAACACGGCCCGCTTTCCACCATTGCGGTCTTTGTCGCCGCCTTCCTGGCGATGCTGGACCTGTCGATCAGCGCCGTCGCGCTGCCGGCCATCCGCGAGGACCTGAACGCGTCGCTCAGCGGTCTGCAATGGATGTTCGACGCCTACACGCTCTGCTTCGCGAGCCTGCTGCTGGTCGGCGGGCTGATCAGCGACCGGCTCGGGCACCGTACCGGGCTGATCGCCAGCCTCGGGCTGTTCGTCGTGGGGTCGGCGCTGTGTGCCCTGGCCCCTAGTGCCGGCACGCTGATCGCCGGCCGGGCCGTGCAGGGCGCGGCCGCGGCGATGCTGGTTCCGGGCAGCATGGCGATGATCGCGCAGATCTCCAGGGACGATGCCCACCGGGCCCGCCTGATCGGCATCTGGAGCGGCCTGTCCGGCGCGGCGATCGCGCTCGGGCCGGTCGTCGGTGGCGGGCTCGTGGAGGTCCTCGGCTGGCGCAGCATCTTCTGGATCAACCTGCCGATCGGCGTCGCCGTCATCGTGCTGCTCGCCACGGTGGTGCCGGCCGCGGCCCGCAACCCACAGGGCCGGATCGACGTGCCAGGCCTGCTGCTCGGCGCGCTGTGGTCGGCCGCCCTCGCCTACGCCGTGATCGAGGGCAACGTCCAGGGCTGGACCTCGCCGGTGATCGTGGGCGCCTTCGTGGTCGCGGTGGCGGCCCTGGTCGCGTTCCTGATCGTGGAGTTCCGGCTGGCGCACCCGATGATGCCGGTACGTCTGTTCGGCCAGCGCGCGTTCGCCGCCGCCAACCTCATCTCGTTCGCCATGGGCTTCGCGCTCTCCTCGTCGTTCTACTTCCTCTCCCTGCTCCTGCAGGAGGTGCTCGGATACGGCCCGCTCGGCGCCGGCCTCGGCTTCCTGCCCGCGGCCATCGCGCTCACGGTGATGGCGCCCCTCTCTGGGCGGTTGTTCGCCCGGCTCGGTGCCGGTCCGCTCGTCGCTGGCGGGCTGCTGCTGGGCGCTCTCGGGCTGTTCGGCCTCACCATCGGCGGCGTCGACACCCCCTACCTGCAGTACTCCTGGGCGGTGGCGCTGATCGGGGTCGGCTGGGGGGCGGCCCTGCCGCCCACCAACGCGGTGGCCCTGGGCGCCGTGCCGCCGCAGCAGGCCGGCGCCGCGGCCGGCACGGTGGAGACCGCGATGCAGTTCGGCACGGTCGTCGGCATCGCTGTCCTCGGCACCGTGCAGGCCACCGGGCTGACCTCCGATCTGCGGGACCGGCTCGCCGGCGTGGGGGTCGCCGAGCCGCTGCGCGGCCAGGCCGCCGACCAGATCGCCGCCGGCCAGTCCCAGGACCTGTCCGGCTTCACCGGCGACCTGGAACGCCTCACCGCCCAGGCGTTCACCCACGGGCTGGAGCTGGTCTTTGTGATCGGCGCGGTCGTCGTCGGCCTGTCCGCCCTCGTCGCCCTGGTGGGGCTGCCCCGGCGCGCCCGGCCCGATGCCGGCGGCGGTGAACCCTCGCCCGTGGATCCTTCGGCCGTGTCCCACGACACCGAGAACATGGGATCACCCGCGCCCTGACCCCCGACCGGAGGCCGCTGTGAGCGATCACGACCAGCTGTCACCCTTGGCCCATCACCTCTTCGAGCAGCAGGCAGCAGCTGCTGCCGAGAGCCCGGCGATCCGCGACGGCGAACGTACCCTGTCCTACGGCGTACTCAACGAGTACGGTGACCGGCTCGCGGCGCTGTTGCGGGCCTACGGAGCGAAGCCGGAGTCGCTGGTCGGCATCTACCTGCCACGCGGCATCGACCAGGTGACCGCGGCCGTAGCGGCGCTTAAGTCCGGCGCCGGGTACCTTCCGGTCGATCCGCAGCACCCGGTGCCGCGGATCCGCCAGACCCTCTCGATGGCCGGTCCGGTCACGGTCATCACCAGCAAGCACCACGCTCGTGACCTGGACTGCCCCGAACTGCGGGGTGTCCCGATCATCGAGCTCGACGGCGGGGTGAGTACCGGCGAGCCGGCGCCGACGGTGACGCCGGCCGCCGTCGACCCGGAGAACCTCGCGTACGTTGTCTACACCTCCGGCTCCACTGGTACCCCCAAGGGCGTGCAGATCGAACACGGCTCGCTCGCGAGCTTCATCCAGTGCGACATCGACCAGTTCGGGCTCACCGCGGCCGACACGGTGGCGCTGGTGGCGTCGCCCGGCTTCGACGCGTCGGTCTGGGACATCTGGCCCACTCTCGCGGTCGGCGCCTGCCTGCAGACCGTCGAACCGGAGACCGTGCTGTCGCCGGAGGCCTTACGTGACTGCGTTCTGGACACCGGCATCACCGTCGGGTTCTTCACCACGGCGATCGCCGAGCGACTGCTCCGGTTGTCCTGGCCGGCCTCGTGCCGGTTCCGGCTGCTGCTCACCGGCGGCGAGCAGTTGCACGTCCGGCCCGCTCCCGGCCTGCCGTTCCGCCTGGTCAACAACTACGGCCCGACCGAGACCACGGTCATCGTCACCTCCGGCCCGGTCCGGCCGGCCGGTGACGGCGTGCCCCGGCTGCCGTCCATCGGCCGTCCCCTGCCGGACGCCCGCATCTACCTGCTCGACGACGGTTTGCGGCCGGTCGCCGACGGCGCGGTCGGCGAGATCTTCATCGGCGGGCCGGGCGTCGCCCGGGGGTACCTGAACCGCCCGGACCTGACCGACGAGCGGTTCCTGCCCGACCCCTTCGCGGACCGTTCCGGTGCCCGGATGTACCGGACCAGCGACCTCGCCCGCCGCCGCGCCGACGGCAGTCTCGACTTCGCCGGCCGCACTGACGACCAGGTAAAGATCCGCGGGAACCGGGTGGAGCCCGGCGAGGTGGCAGCGGTCCTGCAGGAGCATTCGGCGCTGGAGTCCGCCTACGTGATCGCGCAGCCGGGCGAAGCGGCCGGCGACGTGTTCCTGATCGCCTATGTGACGCCCGCGGACCCGGCCGAACCCCCGCGGACAAGAGCCCTGCATCGGTACCTCGCCGAGCGGCTGCCGGCGGCCCTCGTGCCCCGGCATTTCGTGGTGCTCGACTCGCTGCCGATCACCGCGAACGGCAAGGTGGACCGGGCCGCCCTGCCGCCGGTCGCCGCCACCCGGACGGACCCGCCGGAGCCGCACGCGGCGCCCCCCTCGGCCCTGCAGCGTCAGCTTGCCGAGATCTGGCGGGACGTCCTTGGCGTCACGGAGGTCGGCGCCACGGACAGCTTCTTCGATCTGGGCGGGCACTCGCTGCAACTGGCTGACGTGCACCGCCGGATCACTCGCGAGCTGGGGCACGAGCTGCCCCTGATGGCCCTGTTCGAGCACTACACGATCCAGGCCCTCGCGGATCATCTCAGCCGTTCCGGCGGGCCGCCGGCCGGGGCGAGGCTGAGCAAGGAGCCCCGGCGCGCCCGCCATGCCCAGCATCAGAGAGCGCTGCGGCGGACGGCGGCGCAAGCGATGCAGACGCCGGCCCGGCCGGCCGCGACGGACGACGGGGACGGGGACCATGATGGACACTGACAACGACGCCCTGGTAGCCGTTGTCGGCTTGGCGGGACGATTCCCCGGCGCGCCCGACGTCGACCGGTTCTGGCGCAACATCTGTGACGGTGTCGAGTCTGTACGGCTCCGCATCGCGCCGGCGGCCGACGGGACCGGCGAGCACTACTCCGGGTACGGCGTGCTGGACGACGCCGAGATGTTCGACGCCCCGTTCTTCGGGTATCCGCCGCGGGAGGCCCTGGTCATCGACCCCCAGCAGCGGGTCTTCCTGGAATGCGCCTATCACGCGTTGGAGGACGCGGCCTGCGACCCGGCCACCTACGACGGGCTCATCGGCCTGTACGCCGGCGGCAGCACCACCGGGTACGCCGCGGCCCTGCAAGCGGCCCGGGGCCGGCTGCCGTTCCTCGACGATTGGCAGATCCGCATCGCCACCGGCCCGGACTTCCTGGTCACCCGGACCGCTCACAAACTCGGCCTGCGCGGTCCCGCGATGACGGTGCAGACGGCGTGCTCGACCTCGCTGGTGGCCATCCACCTCGCGGCTCAGGCGCTCCTGTCGGGCGAGTGCGACATCGCGCTCGCTGGCGGCGTCACCGTGCACGTGCCCCCGCCGGTGAGCGGTTACACCGAGGGCAGCATCCTGGCGGCCGACGGGCACTGCCGAGCCTTCGACGCCAAGGCCACGGGCGCCGTCGGTGGCAGCGCGGTCGGCCTGGTGGTGCTGCGCCCGCTCAGCGACGCGCTCCGCGCCGGCAATCACATCCACGCGGTGCTGCGCGGCACCGCCGTCAACAACGACGGGGGCGGGAAGGTCGGCTTCACCGCGCCGAGCATCGACGGGCAGGCCCGGGTGATCCGCACCGCCCAGCTGGTGGCCGGGGTGGACGCGCGCGACGTCACCTACGTCGAGACGCACGGCACCGGGACGCCGCTGGGTGATCCGATCGAGGTCGCCGCGCTGACCCGGGCGTTTCGGGCCGATACCGACAATCGCGGCTTCTGCCGTATCGGCTCCGTCAAGACCAACATCGGGCACACCGACGCAGCGGCCGGCGTCACCAGCTTCATCAAGGCAGTCCTCGCGGTCGAGCACGGGCTCATCCCGCCCAGCCTCCACTTCGAGGAGGCCAACCCGGAGATTGACTTCGCGGGCAGCCCGTTCTCCGTCGCCACGGCCCTGACCCGGTGGCAGCCCGACGGGCGTCCCCGCCTGGCCGGGGTCAACGCCCTCGGCATCGGCGGCACCAACGCCCACGTCGTCCTGGCGCAGCCGCCGGTTCCGGCACCGGCGGCCCGCCGGACCGCCACGCGGCAGCTCGTCGTCCTGTCCGCCCGTACCCCCGCGGCGCTCGACACGATGAGCCGGACCCTCGCCGCCCGGTTGCGCGAGGACCCGGCGCTCGACCTAGTGGATGTAGCCAGGACGTTGCAGGGGGGCCGGACCGCGCAGCCGTTTCGCCGGTTCGCGGTGTGCGACGGCGCCACCGACGCCGCTGCCGTGTTCGCTGGCGAGGCTCCCGAACGGCTGTTCACCAACGACGGCCGGACCGCCTACCGACCGGTCGTGTTCATGTACCCGGGGCAGGGCGGCCAGCACGTCGGCATGACCCGGGAGCTCTACGAGCGCGAACCCGTGTACCGGGAGGCGATCGATGCCGGCTGCGAGTACGCCACGCCGCTTCTCGGCATCGACCTGCGCACGATCCTGTTCCCCGAGGCCGGTGGCGTCGAGGAGGCCACCGAGCGGATGGCGACGATCGGCGTCGGGCAGCCGGCGGTGCTCGTCGTCGAGTACGCGCTGACCCGGCTCTGGCAGTCCTGGGGCGTCACTCCCTCGGCGGTCGTCGGCCACAGCCTCGGGGCGTACGCGGCGGCGTGCGCGGCCGGGATCCTGCCGCTCGCCGAAGCGGTCCGCCTGGTCGTCACCCGGGGCCGGCTGTTGCAGGGCCTGCCGGCCGGCCGGATGGCCGCGGTGCCGCTGAGCGAGGAGGAACTGCCGGCGCTGCCGGACGACCTCTCGGTGGGGTCGGTCAACGGACCCGGTCAGTGCACGGTCACCGGCCCGGCCGCCTCGGTCGAGGCCTTCACCGCCGAGCTGCGGGAGAGCGGCGTAGACGCGCGCCTCCTGCGGATCTCCACCGCGGGCCATTCCGCGCTGGTGGAACCCATCATGGCCGATTTCGAAGCCGCGGTCGGCGCCGCGCAACCACGGCCGCCGCAGGTGCGGTTCCTCTCCGACACCCTCGGACGCTGGGCGACCGGCGACGAAGTCGCCACCGCGGCGTACTGGTCGTCGCACCTGCGCAGCCCGGTGCGCTTCGGCGCCGCGCTGCAGCACCTGCTCGACGATCCCGGCCAGATCCTGGTCGAGGTCGGCCCCGGCCGGGTGCTGAGCAGCCTCGCGCGTCAGCACCCGGCCGCCGGCGACGCCCACACGATCCTCAGCTCGCTGCCGCACCCGGCGGACCGCATGGCCGACAGCCAAAGCATGCTGCACGCGGCTGGCCGGCTCTGGGCGGCCGGGGTCCCGTTGGACTGGGCGGGCCTGCACCAGGATCGGACGCCGCGGCTGGTCCGGCTGCCGCTCTATCCATTCGACCGCCGGCCGTACCTGGTGGAGCCGCCCGCCGCGTCCCAGCTGGTCGGCGCGGAGCAGGCCATCGTGACCCCCGACGAGCCGGCCGCCGCAACGGCGGCCGGCGGCACCGCGCCCGACGACAGCGTGGCGGGGCGCGTGAGCCGGGCGATCGGCGACATCCTGGGTATCAGCGACGTTGGCGAGCGCGAGAGTTTCTTCGATCTGGGCGGAGATTCCCTGATCGCGACCCGATTGGCGGCCTGGACCAGGACGGCGTTCGGCGTGGACTTCTCCGCCAAGGAGGTCCTGACCAACCCCACGGCCGCCCGGATCGCAGGCCTGGTGGAGGAGCGGATGAGCACGATCGGACAGGTGAGAGCTCGATGACCGGCACGACATCACCGTGGGCGGTACTGCGGGCCCGGCGCGCGGATGCCCCGACGCGCCTGTACTGCTTCCCGCACAGCGGAGGCTCGCCCGGCGAGTACATCCGCTGGGCGCAGCGGTTGCCGAGGACGGAGGTCCTGGGCATCCAGTTGCCGGGCCGCGGTTCCCGGCTGGCCGAGAAGCCCTTCACCGCCGTGCCCGACGTGGTCAGCGCGTTGGTCAGCGAGTTCACCTTCGACGAGCCCTTCGTGTTCTTCGGGCACAGCCTGGGCGCGCTGCTGGCGTTCGACACCGCCCGGGAGCTGCGGGCCCGCGGCCTTCCCTGCCCGAGCCGGCTGGTGCTGTCGGCGTGCACCCCGCCGCACCACGGCCTGCAACGTGCCCCGATCCACGCGCTGCCGGACGAGGATTTCCTCGACGCGGTGAGCGAGCAGTTCGGTGGGTTGCCCCCGGCCATCCGGTCCGAACCGGAACTGCTCGGGCTG
This sequence comes from Parafrankia sp. FMc2, assembly GCF_041008525.1. NCBI lineage: Bacteria > Bacillati > Actinomycetota > Actinomycetes > Frankiales > Frankiaceae > Parafrankia > Parafrankia sp. FMc2. The sequence continues at coordinate 25,652 of NZ_JBFLUG010000104.1, forward strand.
GTGCTGCCCGCGTACCGTGCTGATCTGGAGATGTTCGAGCGGTACGAGTATCTGCCGGACGAGCCGTTGCCGCACCCGATGACGGTGGTCGGCGGCGCCGACGACTACATCCCACCGGCCCTGCTCGCCGATTGGCAGCGGTACACCACCGGCGGCTTCGACCTGCACACCCTCCCCGGCGGGCATTTCTACCTGCGGGACGAGCCGGCGCAGGAACAGTTGCTGCGGGTCCTGGCCCGTCACCTGGAGGAGGGCGTGGCCGCGTGAACGGTCACTCGGGCGCTGTTGCATCGGCGATGTCCACGGCGCTGTTGCCTTGCGGGGAGGCTGGGCATGCCAGCGACCGGAGTGCCTGCTGGTCAGACTGCTGTGGCGAGTTCGGTGAACGCGGCTGCCAGCCTCAGTTGCGGGCTGCTGTCGGTCCCGAGTTCGTAGTGGCCGCGGCGGATGTTCTGGACGAGGGAGTGTCCGGCGCTGATGGTTTGGACTGAGCGCAGGCGTTTCAGTCCACGCATCGGCCGGATCCGTGCTTTCAACCGGCCGTGGTCGGCTTCGATCCGGTTGTTCTCCCGGGCGGCGTCGACGTGGCCGGCCTCGGGGAGCAGCTCGTCGAGGATCCTCGGGTAGACGGGGGCCTTGTCGGTGGTGACCTCGGCCTGCCATCGCCCATGGGCCAGCGCGCGGGCGAAGAATCGCCGGGCAGCCACCTGGTCGCGGCGGGTGCTGGCGAGGACGTCGATGACCTGGCCGTGCTGGTCAACGGCCCGGTACAGGTAGGTCCACCGGCCGGCGACCTTCACGTAGGTCTCGTCGATGAACCACTTGTCGCTGGGTTGGTGCCGACACGGCCGGGCCGCCTCAACCAGCAAGGGCGTGAAGCGCTGCACCGCGAGGTAGGGCGTTGGCGAGGTGCTTCTCAGTCCTTTTCCAACGCCCCCTCCCGAGTCGGGTAGGCCGCCGGCGAGGTGCCCGCTTCGCGGGTCCTTTTCCGTCGGCCTCCCGCCGAACGATACGTGCGCCTTTCAGCGCATATCGCTCTCCAGTGGTTGTGCGATAGTGCCCCGTGGAGTGGTGTAGATCGGTTCGCGTTTCACTCTGCGTCTTTCGATATTATGCGACTTGGAACTCGGTCGCGTCGAGAGTAATCGGGGTAATCTCCGGGACTGTTGTGGTGGTGTT
>NZ_JBFLUG010000105.1:0-26753 GCF_041008525.1 Parafrankia sp. FMc2
GGCATGCGATATCCTATCTGGTCGCGGTGTCTCGTGGATGTGGATATGAGACAGCTCCACAACCACGGGGGCGTGGCGGCCGGCAGGATCGAAGGAGCGGCGGACTGGTGTGACCACAGGAGCCGGTCTGGCACTGGGCTGCGGCATCGGCTGGCGGCCGGAGATCGACGCAGTGATCGCCGAGCTGCCTGAGATCGGCTTCGTCGAGGTGATCGCGGAGAACGTCGACCCGGACCGCCTTCCCCCGGGCCTGGTTGAGCTGCGTGCACGTGGCGTCCCGGTGATCCCGCACGGCGTCTCGCTGAACCTGGGCGGCGCGGACCGTCCCGAGCGACCGCGTCTGGCCCGGCTGGCCGCTGTCGCCGAGGCACTCGGTGCACCGCTGGTCAGCGAGCACATGGCCTTCTGCCGGGTCGGGGCGCTGGACAGCGGGCACCTGCTTCCGGTGCCGCGGACCCGCGAGGCACTGGCGGTGATCGTCCGGAACGTGCGGGCCGCCCGGGCGGCACTGCCGGTGCCCCTGGCGCTGGAGAACGTCGCCCCGCTGCTCGGCTGGCCCGACGACGAGCTCACCGAGGGCCAGTTCGTCGGCGAGCTCGTCGAGCGGGCGGATGTCGGACTGCTGCTCGATGTGGCGAACCTGCACACCGCCCGCGTGAACCTCGGGCTGGCCGACCCCCTCCGGGAGCTCGACGAGCTGCCCCTGGAGCGACTCGCGTACGTCCATGTCGCCGGCGGGGTCCTGCGGCACGGGTTGTGGCATGACACCCACACCCATCCGCTCGCCGGGCCCGTCCTGGACCTCCTGGCCGCGGCCGCGTCGCGCGTGGACCTTCCCGGATTCCTGCTCGAGCGCGACGGTGCCTACCCGTCCGCCGCCGGACTGGCGGCCGAGCTGGCCCAGATCCGCGCCACCGTGGCGTCCGCGAGCCCGCCCACCGTCGGCTCGCCCTCCCCGAGCCGACTCTCCCCGGACCGCCCGCCCGTGGACCGGCCATCCCCGGACCGAGCGATGACGGCCGCGGCCGCGCCGGCTCTGTCGTCCGGCGGGCGGGCTCTGTCGTCCGGCGGGCGGGCGTCCCGGCGTCCCGGCCGGGACAGCTGGGCGGGCTGGGGGAGAGCGGCACTGGGACGGAGCACGCCCGGCGGCGAGGGTGACCGCAGGAAGCTTGGGAGAGCCCAGCGAGCGCTGCTGGCAGCCCTCGTCGCGGGGGCGCCGCTCCCCGCCGGATTCGACGCGGACCGGGTCGAGGCCCAGGCCGCGGCGCTGGTCGAGAAGCGGTTGTGGGGGGTAGCCCACCGCCTGCCCGACCTGGTCGACCAGCTCGACGGGCGCTTCCCCCACCTGTTCCGGGACTACGCCGCCGGAACGCCACGGCCGCCGGGCGGCTTGCTGGCCGACGCCAGGGCCTTCGCCGCCTTCGCGGCACGCCATCTCGGTCCCGGCGGCGCGGCGGTACCCGGCCGCCGGGTCTGAACGTCCGGCTACGGGCGGTCGAGCTACCGGGCGGTCGGGCTGCTCAGAAGGCTGCCGGGGCGGTGAACCCGGCGAGGGCGGCGGCCGCCGCCGCCGCTTCGGCGGGGTCCAGTGCGGCCCAGAAGTCCGCCCCGGGCGCGGCTTCGGTGAACCTGCGGCGACCACCGTCCCAGGCCGCGTCGTAGGCCAGCTGCCAGGAGTGCAGGAACGTGCGGGTGACGGGGGCCCGCTCGAACAGCGGGTCGCCCTCGATGGGGTGCCCGATCCAGGCAAGATGGACCCGGATCTGGTGCCGGCGGCCGCTGACCGGGCGCGCCATGAGCAGCGTGTGCCGGTCGCCCTGCCACACACGGGCGATACGGGTGATGGACGGATAGGTCCTGACGTGCGGAAACGTCTTGGCCGCGGGAACCGTCCACAGCATGCCGCCTCCGCCTCCCCCTCCGCCGCCAACGTCGTCGTCGGAGGCGCTGCCGCCTCCGCCGTCGGGAGCGGAGGGGCCGGCGCCGGCGGGCAGGGCGACGATGTCGGCACGGTTGGCCGCGATGCGCACCCGGTTCTTGCGGCCCACGCTGAGCGGGAGGTCGATGGTGGCTGTCTCGGGGACCCCTCGGGTACGGGTCAGCGCAAGGTAGGCCTTCTCCACGGTGCGGCGGTTGAACTGCCGGGTGAGGTCGCCGTGGAAGCGCAGCTCCCTGGCGAACAGGACGACTCCGGAGGTCACCTTGTCGATCCGGTGCGCCGGGAAGAGCTCCTCGCCGGCAGCCCGAGCCATGGTGACGAGGTCGGTGTCGTGCCGTTCGCCCATGACGGACACACCGACTGGTTTGTCCAGGGCGAGGACCGCCTCGTCCTCGAAGATCCGCCGTTCCTCGCGGACTCTTGTCCACTCCGTCACGAGACCGCCCATCCCCACCGTGTCGATGCTCACAATTCAAGTATTCGCCACGCGGCAGGCGGAGGAACGGGAACCTCCGGGAAGGAGAGGGTCTGTTCTGACCTGCGTGGGCGACCTCGAGGTTTCCGACGTGTTTCAGGTGCTCGGCTGCGCGCGCCCCGCACCCGACTGTGTCGGTGCCGGGCCCGACATCTGGCTGACAGTGCGCAAGCCGATGTCGGAAACCGTCGAGGATTCGTGTAATAAGCCCAGTAGCAGCTAGTTTGCCCGTAGCGGCAGAAGGGACCATCATGACTGCCGGCTCCCGCCAGCCAGACCATTCGTCACATTCCGTGACCGCGTTGCGTGTGTCCGGGCTGACCGCCTCGATGCCCAGCCACACCCTGGCGCCGGCCCCGGGGGGCGAGGGCGGCGCGCGTGCCGCCCGGTCCGGTGGTGTGGTGGGGGTCGCGGGCGCGGTGGCGGGCGAGGCACCCGTTGCGGCGAACGGCGCGGCGAACGGTGGCGGTGCCCCGGGCCGCGCGGGCCACGGCGGCGCCGCCCCCACCGACGTGGTGGCCCAGCCGGAGCCCGTCGACTGGTGGAAGGCCACCGAGAACGGCAACGGGGGCCCGCCGATGGCCCGGCCCCGGGCCGCCGCCGGGGCGCTCTTCTTCGACGAGGAGGGCCGGGTGCTGCTGGTCGAACCGTCCTACAAGCCCGGCTGGGACATTCCCGGTGGCTTCATCGAACCCGGTGAGTCGCCGTACGCGGCCTGTGTCCGCGAGGTGGAGGAGGAGATCGGCATCGTCCCGCCGATCGGGCCGCTGCTGGTCGTGGACTGGGCGTCCGACGGGCGGGTCGGCGACATGCTGCTCTTCGTCTTCGACGGCGGGCTGCTGCCGACGGCCTGGCGGGACCGCATCCGCCTCGATATGAACGAGATCATCAACTGCGCGTTCACGCCGTTGTCCGAGGTCGGGGAGGTGCTTCCCGTTCTGCACGCGCGCCGCGTGCGCGCGGCGGCCGGGCTGCGCGGTCAGCACCACGGCGCCGGCTATCTCGAGCACGGCTACCTGGTGCCCGCCGAATCCCCGCCACCCGCCGGGCCGGCCGGGGCGGTCGCCCCGCCCGCGGCGGCCCGCTCCGGCACCGCGGATTCCCACCCGAACGGCGGCTGATCCTGCCTACAGTCCGACGACGGACCTTCCCCACTTCCGGAACAGGCACGATGAGAAGACCTCGCGCCGCCGTGCTCACGGCGTGCCTGCTCGCAGCCCTGCTGGCGGGTGCCCTGCTCGCGGCCTGCGACCCGCGCACCACAGGCACCACGGGCGGCGCGGGCGGCCTCGGCGGCAGCAGCGGCAGCGGCGCTGGCGCGGATGCCGGCGTCCCGGTCACCGCGGTGCGGCTGCAGCTGCAGTGGTTCACCCAGGCCCAGTTCGCCGGCTACATCGCCGCCCGGGACAAGGGCTTCTACGCGGACGTCGGCCTGGCCGTGGAGATTCTCGAGGGCGGCACCGAGATCGTGCCGCAGGAGGTCCTTGCGCAGGGGAGGGCGGACTTCGCGATCGCCTGGGTACCCAAGGCTCTCGCCGCGCGGGAGCAGGGCGCGCGGATCACCGATGTCGGCCAGATCTTCCAGCGCTCGGGGACGTGGCAGGTGAGCTTCGCCGACGCGGGCATCCGCCAACCGGCGGACCTGCGCGGCCGGCGGGTCGGGACCTGGGGCTTCGGCAACGAGTTCGAGCTGTTCGCCGGTATGGCCGGAGCAGGGCTCGACCCGGGCGCGGACACGACCCTTGTCCAGCAGGAGTTCGACGTCACAGCGCTGTTGTCCGGCGAGATCGACGCCGCCGCCGCGATGAGCTACAACGAGTACGCCCAGATCCTCGAGGCGGAGAACCCTCGCACCGGCAGGCTCTACACCTCCGAGGACCTCGCCGTCATCGACTGGAACGACGTCGGCACCGCCATGCTGCAGGACGCCATCTGGGCTTCCACCCCGAGGCTGGAGAGCGACCCGGCCTACCGGCGGACGACCACCCGGTTCCTGGAGGCCTCCCTGCGGGGCTGGGCGTACTGCCGGGACAACGCGCGGGAGTGCCGTGATCTGGTGGTAGCGGCCGGTTCGCAGCTCGGCGCCAGCCACCAGCTCTGGCAGATGAACGAGGTCAACAAGCTCATCTGGCCGTCCCCGCAGGGCATCGGCGTGATCGACCAGTCGTCCTGGCAGCGGACGGTCGAGATCGCCCGGGGCACCCGCAACGCCGACGGGCGGGCCGTCCTGCGCGCCGACCCGGCCGGGCCCGCCTACACCAACGAGTTCGCCCGGGAGGCACTGGCGAACCTGCGGGCGGCGGACGTCGACGTCACCGGCGAGAGCTTCGAACCGATCGAGGTGACGCCGAGCCCCGGCGGCGCCTGAGCCTCAGCTCAGGTCACCAGCCGGCGGGACGCGGCCAGGCGGGTCCCCGCACGCGTCAGCCAGTGGCCCGGCCGGGCGATGGCCGCCGCCCGGTCCCCCGCCAGGTCGACGAGCGCCAGGGCCTCGCTGACCATGGGCGGGACGGGCCCGTCGAGCTGGCCCGCGACCAGCAGGACGGGCACCCGTGCCGCCGCCGCCAGGTCGAGCACGCCGCCGACCACCTTGCCTCCCGTCGACGTCCGGTCGAAGCGCCCCTCGCCCGTGATCACCAGATCGGCCCGTGCCAGCGCGGCGGGCAGGGCGGCCTGCTCGGCAATGGTGCGGGCGCCGGGTACGAGCGTCGCGCCGAGCGCGGCGGCCAGCCCATAGGCGGTCCCGCCGGCCGCACCTGTCCCGGGCCGCGTGGCGAGCCCGCCGTCCGCCGCGGCGGCGCCGGGCATGAGGTCGGCGAGGCGCGCCAGTCCGGCGTCCAGCCGGGTGATCTGCTCCGGCCCGGCTCCCTTCTGCGGGCCGAAGACGGCCGCCGTTCCGGTGGGGCCGAGCAGCGGAGCGTCGACGTCGACCAGGGCCTGGAGACCATCCGGTGGCCCGGGGCGCAGCCCGCGCAGGTCGACGGCGGCCAGGTCGGCCAACGGGCCGCCACCGGGGGGCAGCGGCCGGCCGGCGGTGTCCAGGAAACGCGCACCGAGGGCCCGCAGGAGGCCGGTGCCTCCGTCGGTGGACGCCGAGCCGCCGAGCGCCACCAGGATCCTGCGGGCGCCCTCGTCCAGCGCCGCGCCGATCAGCTCGCCGAGGCCGGTGGTGTGCGCGCCGAGCGGGTCCGGTGCGCGCATCAGCGGCAGCCCGCTGGCCTCGGCGAGCTCGACCAGGGCAGACCCGTCCGGGAGGGTCAGCCAGGCGGCGCCGGGCACGGTGCGCCCGTCCGGCCCGGTCACGTCGCGCCGCTGCCGGCGTGCGCCGGGGACGGCGGCGGCGAACACGTCGAGGGTGCCCTCCCCGCCGTCGGCGATCGGGATCGTCACCACGGTGTCGTCCGGGCGGGTCGCGGACCAGCCGCTGGCCAGGGCAGCCGCCGCGTCGGTGGCCGGGATCGACCCCTTGAACGAGTCGGGCGCGATCACGACCCGCAGCGGACGCCCGGAGGTCGTGGGCGTCGGCGGCGAGGCTGCGGGGACGGACATGGGACTCCCTTCCGTGACGGCAGACCGACCCCGACCCGACTTCGGGCCCGGCCGTGTACCTGGACCTGTAACGGGACCTGGCGTGGCGCCTGCCGGTGTCGCGACGAGGGCTGGTGGCGATCTCCCTCACTGTGCCGCATCGCCCGCCGACGGCGCTGGCAGGGGATCCGGCGCGCGTGGTCAGATGCATACTCCAGGCGGCATCCCGGTGACGGGTGCCCGAGACCCGGTGGTTCTGGAGGCGACGTGACGGATGCCAGCACGACGGGCGCCGATGACCACCGGCATGTGTTCCACTCGTGGTCCGCTCAGGGGAGCCATCGCCCGCTGGTGGTGGCCGGTGCCGAGGGAAGCTGGTTCTGGGACGAGCACGGCCGGCGTTACCTCGACTTCGCCTCGCAGCTGGTCTACGCCAACATCGGCCACCAGCATCCCGCGGTGGTCGAGGCGGTCGTGGCCCAGGCCCGCGATCTGGTGACGATCGCGCCGTTTCACGCGCACGCCGTCCGCTCGGAGGCGGCGCGCCTCATCGCCGACCGGGCTCCTGGTGATCTCGACCGGGTCTTCTTCACCAACGGCGGCGCCGAGGCGACCGAGAACGCGTTGCGGATGGCCCGGCTCGCCACCGGCCGACACAAGATCCTCACCGCGTACCGGTCGTACCACGGGGCCACCGCCGGCGCGATCACGCTGACCGGGGAGCCGCGGCGCTGGCCCAGCGAACCCGGGATTCCCGGCGTCGTCCGTTTCTTCGGGCCCTACCTGTACCGCTCGTCGTTCCACGCCGCGAACGCCCGCGAGGAAGGCGAGCGCGCGCTGGCGCACCTCGCCGAGGTGATCGAGCTGGAAGGCCCGGGAACCATCGCTGCGATCATGATCGAGCCGGTTGTCGGGACGAACGGCATCCTGGTGCCTCCGGACGGATATCTCGCCGGTGTCCGCGAACTGTGTACCGCCCACGGCATCGTTTTCATCGCCGACGAGGTGATGTCCGGGTTCGGGCGCTGCGGGGAATGGTTCGCCGTCGACCGCTGGAACGTCGTCCCCGACCTGGTCTGCTTCGCCAAGGGCGTCAACTCGGGCTATGCACCGCTCGGTGGTGTCATCCTCGCCCCGCACATCGCGGAGAGGTTCGCACGGCAGCCCTATCAGGGCGGGCTCACCTATTCAGGTCACCTGCTTGGCTGCGCGGCGGCGGTGGCGTCCATCGGCGCTTTCGAGGCGGAGGGGATCCTGGCCCGGACCCGGCAGCTGGGCGAGGAGGTCATCGGACCGGAACTGGCCGCGCTCGCGCGGCGGCACCCGTGCGTGGGCGAGGTGCGCGGGCTCGGTGCCTTCTGGGCGCTGGAACTCGTCCGCGACCGCGGCACGCGCGAGCCGCTCGTCCCGTTCAACGCGGCCGGGCCGGACGCGCGGCCGATGACGGCCCTCACCGAGGCCTGCCGGCAACGTGGGCTCTGGCCGTTCATCCAGTCCAACCGGGTCCATATCGCGCCGCCCTGTACGACGACCGCGGAGGAGATCAGGCTCGGTCTGGCGATTCTGGACGAGGCGCTGACCGCGGCGGACAGCCACCAGGCCGGATAGGCCACCAGGCCGGACAGGCGGGACAGCCCCCAGGAGGGGAACCCGCTCCCGGAACCACGACGCCCGGCTCGCGGGCCCTGACGGGCAGGGGAGCGAGCCGGGCGGTGGGCAGCTGAACAGCGCCGAGGGAGGCTGGCCGGCCGAGGCCGGCCAGCCGGTGGATCAGTGGGTGCGCTCGGTCTCGGTGGACCCGTGTGGCTGCTGGGGCACCTCGTCGGAGAGCCCGAGGGGGAGCGCCTCCGGGTCGACCTCGGGGAGGTCGTCCGCGGACTCGACCGACAGGTGCGGAATCACCCGGTCGAGGCTGCGGGGCAGCCACCAGTTCGCCCGGCCGAAAAGGTGCATGAGTGCCGGCACCAGAACCGTGCGGATGACGAAGGCGTCGATGGCGATGGCGAGGGCGAGCCCCAGCCCGAACAGTTTGATGACCCGCTCGTCGCCGAGAATGAACGACGCGAACACCAGGGTCATGATGGCGCCGGCGGCGGACACGACCCGGCCGGTCTCCGCCTGGCCGAGCGAGACCGCGATGCGGTTGTCGCGGCGGGCGACCCATTCCTCGTGCATGCGGCTGACGAGGAAGACCTCGTAGTCCATGGAAAGGCCGAAGAGGATCGCGAACAGCATCACCGGGAGGAATGCCTCGATCGGCCCCGGGCTGATACCGAAGACATCCGAGAGCCAGCCCCACTGGAACACCGCGACAACGGCGCCGAACGCCGCGCCGACGGCCAGCAGGTTCATCAGTGAGGCCGTGAGGGGAATCAGCAGGCTGCGGAACACGGCGACCAGCAGGATGAACGCGAGCGCGACGACGATTCCGATGAACAGCGGCAGCTTGTCGGCCAGGACCGCTGCGAAGTCCTCGAAGGTCGCTGTGCCACCGCCCACGTAGACCGGCGCCGCACCGGCGGTCGCCCGTGGGATGACGTCGTCACGCAGCCTCTCGAGGAGCTCCGCGGTCTCCGGCGCCTGCGGGCTGGAGGACGGGTAGAGCGTGGCGATCGCGGCCCGGCCGTTCGGGCTCTCCCTCGGCGGGGTCACCGAGGCGACGCCCTCGGTGTCTCTCGTGGCCTCGATGGTCCGCTCGAACGTCTGCAGGTCCGCCGGGCCCGAGATCTCGGTGGCGAGGATGAACGGGCCGTTGAACCCGGGCCCGAAGCCCTCGGCGAGCAGCTCGTAGCCTCGCTTGGTGCTCTTGCTGTCCGAGCCGTTGCCGAGGTCGGACGATCCCAGCCGCAGGGAGAAGAAGGGGATCGCGATCACGGCGATCGCCGCGGCGCTCACCACGGCCAGGATCGCCGGGCGCCGTTCGACCCCCTTGGCCCACCGCCACCAGAAGCCGGACGGCTGCTCGGGCTCGGGCCCGTTGGCGTCGATCCGGCGGCGCTCGCGGCGGCTGAGCACCTTGCGCCCGTAGAAGCCGAGCAGGGCGGGCAGCAGCGTCACCGAGGCCAGCATGGTCATCGCCACCGCCAGGGCGGCGGAGAGCGCGACCCCGTAGAGGAAGGTGACACCCAGGGCGAACAGGCCCAGCAGTGCGATGCAGACCGTCATTCCGGCGAAGATCACGGCGCGGCCGGAGGTGTTGACCGCGTTGACGGCGGCGTCCTCGGGCGAGCGACCGGCACGCAGGCCGATGCGGTGGCGGTTCACGATGAACAGGGCGTAGTCGATGCCGACACCCAGCCCGATGAGGGTCGCCAGCATCGTGCTGAACTCGGCGACCGAGGTCAGGTGCGACACCTGGACGGTGAGGCTGAGCCCGACCCCGAGCGCGGCCAGCGCGGTGATCAGCGGGAGGGTGACCGCGAGCAGGGACCCGAACGCCAGGAACAGAATGACGGCCGCGGCCACGATGCCGATGAGCTCGCTCGCGCCCTGCTCGGCCTGCTCGGTGACGGCGGCGACCTGTCCCGTCGCCTCGACCTGCAGCGCGTCGCGGTCGTAGGAGCGCGCGGTGTCGACCACGTGCTCGATGTCGGACACGGCGAGCTCGTTGCCGGGCAGGTCGAGCGCGACGGTCGCGAACGCGGTGGTGCCGGCCTGGTTGATCTGGCCTTCGCCCTGCGGGCTGAACGGCCCGATGACCTCGGTGACGTGCGGCAGCTCGGCGAGCTCGTCCACCATGTCCGTGATCTGTGTCCGGAGCGTGGCGTCGGTCAGCGTGCCGGAGCGGGCGTGGAGGACGATCGACGCGCTGTCGCCGGACTGGGCGGGGAAGTCACGTTCGAGGAGGTCGATCGCCCTCTGGGAGTCGGTGCCCGGCAGCGAGAACGTGTCCTTGTAGTCCTCGCCGGTGACCCGGCCGAGAACTGTCAGGCCGACAAGAGCCGCTACCCACACGAACAGGACGAGCCAGCGGTGCTGGAAGCACCAGCGCGCGAGCTTTGCCATGATCTCCCCTCGGAGGTTCTGGAAGGCCGATGCGTCACTGTCCGTGACTCGGTAACGGCCCTTGCTGATCGACGGTGGTCCCGGTGGGCGCCGTGCACGTACTCTACTTACCGATCGGTCGGTAAGTGGAGTCAGGGTAACATTCGCGCCTGACCCGTCCTCTGGGGGTGAGAACTGGTGGTCGCCGGACGCTCGCGTTCGCAGGGAGTCGACACCCGCACGCGGATCCTCACGGCCGCCGTGGAGCTCTTCGTGGAACGAGGGTATGCGGGTACGTCGGTGCGTGACATCTCCGAACGACTCGGAGTGACGAAGGCCGCGCTCTACTACCACTTCTCGTCCAAGGAGATGATTCTCGACGCGTTGATTTCGCCCTTCGAGTCAGGGTTCGCGCAGTTGGTCGAGTTGGCTCGGTGTGACCCTCCGCCGCCGCCGCAGACGATCCTCACCGCGCTGGTGAGACTGCTGGCCGAGACCGGGGTGGTGCTCTGCGCGTTCGCGAATGATCCCTCGGTGCTGCATCACCGGATCGGCAAGGACGACATCCTTTCCCAGCAGGAGGCGATCATCGGGGCGCTGGCCGGCCCGCGACCCACCCCGGCCCGGCTCCTGCGGGCCCGCTGTGCGGTGGGATGTGTGCAGAGCGGCGTCATGGGCAGTGCGATGCAACAGCTGCGCAGCCGCGGCGGCGTAGCCGGCGACGGGCCCGCCCCCGATCCTGTCGCGGCGGCCGGGAACGGCCCCGCGGCCACGGACAGCACGTCGAGCGCGGCGGATGGTGCCGCGGGGGCATCGGTGCGTGGCGTGGGGACAACGCCGAGCGGCCCGGCGGGTCCGGGCGCGCATGGCGGTCCGGCGGGGTGGGCCGTGGAGAAGGGGGGTACGCGGCCGGTCGCGGGTGCCACCACCACTGGCGTGGGGAGTCCGACAGGCATTCGGGTCCTGACCGGATTTACTGGAGACGGCGGTGCGGATGGCCTGGCAGCCGCGGTGACCCGTGTCGGCGCGCTGTCACCGTTCGCGCCGCTGCTGCCCGAGGAACTTCAGCGTCTGATCGTGGAGGCCGCTCTTGCCGCGCTGGGACCAGAGCAGTCCGCGGACCCGTCCGCGGGCCGGCGCCCGTAGCGCGCGTATCGCCCGTGCCGGGCGGAGCCCGGGTGATCCGTCACGGTTGCGTGCGCGGGCGGCTCATGCTCTGGTGACGGCCGGTACTGCCGTGTTCGTCGTGGCCTGTGACGGGACCGCGAGTTCTGGCGATGTGGCGGGCCCGGCAGCGGAGCCGACGATCACCGTCCGGGTCCGCGGGGTCACGGTCGAGGCCGAGGTTGCCGACAGTGACGCGGAGCGGCGCCAAGGCCTGATGTTTCGTACCCACCTGCCCCCCGGGCAGGGAATGATCTTTGATTTCGGGGGCGAGACGACATCAGGCTTTTACATGTACCGCACCGTGCTGCCCCTTTCGATCATGTTTGTCCGGGACGGTAGGGTTGTCGGCGTGCGGGAGATGACGCCGTGTCCGGGCGACGATCCGTCGGCCTGCCCCGTCTACTACCCGGACGGGGTCTACACGCAGGCGGTGGAGGCTCCGGCACACACCTTCGCCGGTGTCGTCGTCGGCGATCCGGTGGCGATGGGTTCGGACTGACGGCAGGGTGTAGCCGATGGTCGGCAGGTTCGACAGGCGCGGTGGCTCCCGCAGGCGTGAGCTACGTCTCGATGTCCGGTAGATGTCAATGCTGTGTCATTCCGCCCAGAAAATCCGGGCGGAATTCGGCACATGCTTCGGCGAGGTGAATCCGCATCTGGTCTGCCGCTGACCTGAGGAATGTGTGGTAAGGGAGCAAGGCCCGATGTCGTCCATCTGACGATGGACGACCCGGCCTCGGGACGATGAAATGGTGGAGCCGCTCGAAGCGAGCCGGCGGTGGGCGGGAGTGCACGCTGATCCCGCCACACGTGGAACGCCGATGGTGGAGGGCGACATAAACGGAAGCAGTAGGTGACGTGATACCTGTGCCGGAACGGGACCACGGGGGGGACCGTGTGACCCGAGGTGGTGGGCTGTGAACGCTCGGCCCCGCGCGGCTGCGCGCGAGGGGAGCCAGGCCGCCGTGTCCAGCGGCGCGCGACCCGCCTCGTCGAGGGGATGGCCGCCACGCACTGCCGTGGTGACCGGAGCCAGCTCCGGCATCGGACGGGAGGCGGCCCTCCTGCTCGCTGATCAGAACTGTCGTTCGCTCCTGGTAGGGCGCAACGGTGCGGCGCTGGACGAGGTCGCCGCGGCGACCCAGGGGCATCGGATAGCCGTGGACCTCGCCGGTCCCGGCAGCGAGGTCACCGTGGCCTCCCGCGCCTCGGAACTGCTCGGCGACGTGGATCTGCTGATCTGCTCGGCGGGCCTGGGCGCGGCGGGGCCGTTCGACGTGATGCCTCCGTCCGCGATCCAGGATCTTGTCGCGGTCAACGTCCTGGCCCCGATGATGCTCGTCCGGGCCATGCTGCCGGCGATGCTCGAGCGCGGGCAGGGCCGGATCCTGCTGGTCGGCAGCATCGCGGGTGCGCTGGGCGTGCGTGGCGAGGTCGCGTACTCGGCGTCGAAGGCGGCGATGGTCGGCTTCGCCGACGCGCTGCGGTCCGAAGTCGGGGGACGTGGCATCAGCGTCACGTTGTGTTTACCGGGAGCTGTGGACACGCCCTTCTTCCACCGGCGCGGCGCACCGTACGTGCGCCGGTGGCCGCGTCCCATCCCGGCCGGTCTGGTGGCACAGCGGATGCTCACCGCCACCGGCCGAGGGGACGCAGAGGTGTGGGTTCCCCGCTGGCTGTCCGCCGCCGCGCGCGTGCATGGCGCGGCGCCGTCGCTGTACCGCCGCCTGGCCGGTGTCTTCGGATGATGTGCGCATCCGGCGGCCCCGGCCCGGGAGGTGAGTGAGCGGAGCGAACTGCTCCAGTCGCCGCCGGTGACCTTACCGGCGGCGATGGCGGATCCGGGGCGTCGCCCACGCGGTGGCGTCCCGGCCCTGCCGCTGTGAGCACCGCGACACCGATGTGAACGCCGTAACCGTAAGGCCGCTGTGAACACCGCAACGCCCTGCCTCTGACCACGGCATGCGTCGCCCGGGCGGACCCACCGCCGCCCCGGGCACGCGCTGTGCCGGGCCCCGACCGACCAGGCCGGGGTGACCCGGTCACGTTACCGAGACCGGGCCAGCCTGCCGGGATCGACCGGCATCCGGCCTGACCGGCGGCGGCCCTGCCAGCACACCCTCCGGCCAGTGGTGGCGGCCCCGGCGATCGGGCCCGCACGATGGCCGGAGCCACCGCGGGTCGGGGAGACATCGCGGTCGGCACGCACGGCGGTGGGCCGGCACGAACGACGCACACGACGCACACCGCACCGCGCACCCGGAGCGCAGACCGCCACGTAAGGAGAGGCGTATGACCGCAATCGACGCCCGAACCGGCCCACCGCGTCCGTCTGCCCCCCTCGGCGTGACCGATCTCAGCACGCCTGCCGAGCAGGTTCTGCTGGCCGCGACCGCCGAGAACTTCCCGGTCGCCTCGCGGCTGCTCCCGGCGCGGCTCCGCGAGCACCTGAACGCGATCTACGTCTTCGGGCGGCTCGTCGACGACATCGGCGACGAGGCCCCCGGTGACCGCCTCGCCCTGCTTGACGAGCTCGGCGCCGATCTCGAGCTGATCTGGTCGGGGGGCGAGCCGAAGCTGCCCGTGCACCAGACGCTGGCCCGGACTGTGCGGGCCTGTGACCTGCCCGCCGAGCCGTTCCGCCGGCTGGTGGAGGCCAACCGCCAGGACCAGGTGGTCACCCGGTACGACACCTATGACGATCTTGTTCGCTACTGCACCCTGTCGGCCGACCCGATCGGGCGCATGGTGCTCGGCGTGTTCGGGCTGGCGACGCCGGCGCGGATCGCGCTGTCCGACCGGATCTGTACCGCCCTGCAGCTGGCCGAGCACTTCCAGGACGTCGCCGAGGACCTGGCCATGGGCCGGATCTACGTGCCCCTGGAGGACATGGAGGCCTTCGGGGTGACCGAGGCCGATCTGGCCGCGCCGGTCGCCTCGCCCGCGGTCCGCCACCTGATGGCCTTCGAGGTGGCCCGGGCCCGGGCCCTGCTCGACCAGGGAGCTCCGCTGGTGGGCCTGGTGGGTGGCCGGCTGCGGCTGGCGATGGCCGGTTTCGTCGGCGGCGGGCGGGCCGCGCTGGACGCGATCCGGCGTGCCGACTACGACATGCTCGGCGGGACGCCCAAGGCTCCCAAGTCGCGGGTCGCAGCCTTTGCCGCAGTCGCGCTGGCACAGACCTGGCTGCCCGGAGCCGGCGCCGCCGCCCGGGCCGCGGGTACCGCCGCCACGAGCATTCCCCCGACGGGCGCCACGACCACCGCCCCGACGGGTGCCACGAACACCGCCCCGACGGGCGCCACCACCGGCGCCGCCGGGGCGCCTGCCGGAACCGACGTCCACAGCGCGGAGGGTGCCAGATGAGCGCGGGTGTGCCGGGCAGCTCGACGGTCGCCGAGGCGTACGCCTCCTGCGAGGCTCTGACCAGGGAGGCCGCGCGGAACTTCAGCTACGGCATCCGGCTGCTGCCGGCGGAGAAACGGGGCGCGCTGTCCGCGGTCTACGCCCTTGCCCGCCGGCTCGACGACATCGGGGACGGCGATCTGCCGGACGACGAGAAGCTCGCCGGTCTGGAGCAGGTCCGCGCCGACGTCCGTGCGCTGGATCCGAACAGCTCCGACCCGGTGATGGTGGCGCTGGCGGACACCGCCCGGCGCTTCCCGATCCCGATGGAGGCGTTCATCGAGCTCGCCGACGGGTGCGAGAGCGACGTCCGGGGCGCCACCTACGAGACCTTCGAGGACCTGGTCGGCTACTGCCGGCTGGTCGCGGGCACGATCGGGCGGCTCTCGCTGGGCATCTTCGGGGTGGACGGCTCGGCCGGCGACGCCCGCTCGGCCGAGATCGCCGACGCGCTCGGTGTCGCGCTGCAGCAGACGAACATCCTGCGGGACGTCCGTGAGGACCTGCTCAACGGGCGGACGTACCTGCCGTCGACGGAGCTGGAGAAGGCCGGCGTCATCCTTTCGGTGAACGCGGCCGGGCGCCTCGGCGGCCCGGAGGAGGCGCTCGTCGACTACCTGCGTGACTGCGCCGCCCGCGCTGACGAGTGGTACACCCGCGGCCTGGCCCTGCTGGGACTGCTGGACCGGCGCAGCGCCGCCTGCTGCGGCGCGATGGCGGGTATCTACCTGCGTCTGAACCGGCGCATCCGGCAGGACCCGACCGCGGTCCTCGAGCGCCGGCTTTCGCTGCCGGGCTGGGAGAAGGCCGTCGTGGCGGCCCGCAGCCTCGCCGGCAGATCGGAGTCCAGGGCGGCATGAGCGCACGGGGGGACACACGTACTCGGGGCAGCGGGACCGCCCCCGGCGGCCGGGGGAGGGTCGTCGTCATCGGCGGGGGACTCGCGGGCATCGCCGCGGCGCTCGTCGCCGCGGACGAGGGCGCCGAGCCGGTGCTGCTGGAGGCGCGCCCGCGCCTCGGCGGCCAGACGACGTCGTTCCAGCGCTCGTTCCAGGGCGGCTCGCTGTGGATCGACACCGGCCAGCACGTCTTCATGCGGTGCTGCACCGCCTACCGCGGGCTGCTCGCCCGCCTCGGCGTGACGCACCTGACCACCCTGCAGCCCAGGCTCGACGTCGAGGTACTGCTCGCGGACTCGCTGACCCGGACCCGGCTGCGCCGGACCCGGCTGCCGCTGCCCGCGCCGCTGCATCTGGCGCCGGCACTGCTGGGCTACCGCGCGCTGCCGCTCGTCGACCGGCTGCGGGCGGCGCTGGCCGCGTTCCAGATCGGTCGGCTGGACCAGCGCGACCCGAACGTCGACGGCGACTCCTTCGGCGGCTGGCTCGAGCGGCACGGCCAGAGCGCCGCCGCCACCGAGGCGCTGTGGGAGCTGCTCACCGTCGCCACCATCAACGCCCCGGCGTCCGAGGCCTCGCTCGGCCTGGCCGCCAAGGTGGTCCGCACCGGCCTGCTGGACGGGGCCGATGCGGGTGACCTGGGCTGGCCCGAGGCGCCGTTGCAGGAGCTCCACGGTGACGCGGCCGTGCGGGCGCTGACCGCCGCGGGTGGCACGGTCCGGACCGGCACCAAGGCCAGGGCCATCGTCCGGACGTCCACTGGCTGGGAGGTCACCCTCGACGGGGGAGAGGTCCTCACCGCCGACGGTGTCGTGCTCGCGGTGCAGCCGCCGGCCGCCGCCAGCCTGCTGCCGGAGGGTTCCGGGGTCGACCCGGCGAAACTGCGCGCGCTGGGTGTCTCACCCATCATCAACGTGCACATGATCTACGACCGGCCGGTGCTGGACGGGCCGATGCTCGCCGTGGTGGGCTCACCCGTTCAGTGGATCTTCGACCGGACGGTCTCCTCCGGGTTGGCGAAGGTGGGGCCGCCCGGAGCGCAGTACCTCGCGCTGTCGCAGTCGGCGGCCGAGGAATGGGTCGACCAGCCCGCCAACAGCCTGCGGGCGCTGTTCGTCGACGAGATGCGCCGGCTGTTCCCCGCGGCCAGGGACGCCGAGCTGCTCGAGGTGTTCGTGACCAGGGAACGCACCGCGACCTTCCGCCAGGCGCCCGGCTCGCTCGGGTTGCGGCCGGTTCAGGCGACCGGTCTGCCCGGGTTCGCGCTGGCCGGCACCTGGACGGACACCGGGTGGCCAGCAACCATGGAAGGTGCTGTGCGTAGCGGGATTGCTGCTGCCCGTGAGACGCTCGCCACCATGGGGGTATCCGGGAGCACGCTGTCAACGACTGATGGCGGTCCGCCTGGGAAGCTCGGAGAGTCGCTCGGCGGCCTGCCGATCCAGTCGGCGGCGAGCCAGCCAGCGCCGAGCCAGCCAGCACCGAGCCAGCCGTCGGCGGGCCAGCCGGCGGCGGCCCAGTCGTCGGCGGGCCAGCCAGCACCGGCCCAGTCGTCGGCGGGCCAGCCGGCGGCGGCGCGGCCAGTGTCGGCCCAGACAGTGACCACCCAGACAGAGACGTCCAAGTCCACGGGGGGATTCCCGGTATGACCACAACGGTTCCGGAAGCGATCGAGCGCGGGCGCGACCTG
This sequence comes from Parafrankia sp. FMc2, assembly GCF_041008525.1. Taxonomy (NCBI): domain Bacteria; kingdom Bacillati; phylum Actinomycetota; class Actinomycetes; order Frankiales; family Frankiaceae; genus Parafrankia; species Parafrankia sp. FMc2. Next base: position 17,085 of record NZ_JBFLUG010000105.1, read on the forward strand.
ACGGTGCCCGCCTTGCGCGCCACGGTGGACCGGCTCCACCCCCGGCTGCGCCACGTCGTCGCCTACCACCGCGGCTGGGTTGACGCGGCGGGTGAGCCCCTCTCCGGCAGCGGCGGCAAGCTCGTCCGGCCGGCGCTCGCCCTGCTGTCGGCGCAGGCCGCCGGCGCCCCGGCCGAGGTCGGGCTGCCCGCCGCCGTCGCCGTCGAGCTGGTGCACGACTTCTCGCTGCTGCACGACGACCTGATGGACGGCGACACCGAGCGCCGCCACCGGGCGACCGCCTGGACGGTCTTCGGTGCCGACGGCGCCATCCTCGCCGGCGACGCGCTGCTCGGTCTGGCCACCCAGGTCCTGCTCGAGGTCGAGGGCGAGCCGGGCCGCCGCGCCGCGGTGATCCTCGGCGCCGGCGTCCAGGACCTCGTCCGCGGGCAGGCCGAGGACCTGCTGTTCGAGAGCCGCTCGGACGTCTCGGTCGCGGAGACCCTGCACATGGAGGACGGCAAGACCGGCGCGCTGCTGGCCTGCTCCGCCTCCCTCGGCGCGGTCCTCGCCGGCGCCCCCGACGCGGTCGTGGACGGGCTCGCCGAGTACGGCTCCCGGCTGGGCACAGCCTTCCAGCTCATCGACGACCTTCTCGGTATCTGGGGCGATCCGGCGGTGACCGGGAAGCCCGTGCTCAACGACCTGCGTTCCCGGAAGAAGTCGGTGCCGGTGGTCGTGGCCCTGGAGGCCGGCGGCGCCGACGCCGACGAGCTGCGGGCCTTCCTCACCGGCGAGGGTGAGGCGTCCGAGGCCGAGCTGGCGCGGATCGCCGCGCTCATCGAGCAGGCCGGCGGGCGCGACTGGACCACCGCCGAGGCGGACCGGCAGCTCAAGGCGTGCGAGAACGCGCTGCGGTCGATCTCGATCCCGGCGTCGGCCGAGGCCGAGCTGCTGGCGATGGCGCGGTTCGTGACCGAACGAGATCGCTGAGGGGGAGCGAGGTGGCAGTACCCGCCCGCCGGCCTCCCGGCGGTCATCAGCACCACCTGAACCTGCATCTGTATGACGAGGGGAGTCGTCGATGAGCCTGACTTCGGACCAGTCCTCGGCTGCCCCGACGGCCGCGCATCCGAGCCCGCAGGTTCCGGCCCCGTCGGGGGCGGCACCGGTCGAGGGCACCACAGCGTTCGAGGCCGGCGCCGCGGTGCTGACCGGTGTACCGCAGCCACAGCCCCACCCGCACGCACAGCCCCACCCGCCCGCGCACCCGCCTGCACAGCCACACCCGCCCGCACAGCCACACCCGCATGCGCACCCGGCCTCCGCCACGGCCTCCGCCACGGCGACCGCGGCTCCTGCGCCGCCCGCCCCGGTGGCGCCGCCGGCTGTCACCCACGCCGACCCGGTGGTCGACACCCTGTGGCGTGGGCGTGACCACCTGCTCGCCCTGCAGGCCGAGGACGGCTGGTGGAAGGGGGAGCTGGAGACCAACGTCACGATGGACGCCGAGGATCTCATGCTCCGGCAGTTCCTCGGCATCCTCTCGCCGGAGGCGGCGGCGGAGACCGGCCGGTGGATCCGCTCCCAGCAGCAGTCCGACGGTGGCTGGGCGACGTTCTACGGCGGCCCGTCCGACATCTCGACGACCATCGAGGCCTACGTCGCGCTCCGGCTCGCCGGTGACGATCCGCAGGCCCCGCACATGCGGTCCGCCGCCGAGTGGGTGCGGTCCGCGGGCGGGATCGCCGCCGCCCGGGTCTTCACCCGGATCTGGCTGGCGCTGTTCGGCGAGTGGCCCTGGGAGGACGTCCCGGTTCTGCCCGCGGAGCTGTCGTTCCTGCCGCCGTGGTTCCCGCTGAACATCTACGACTTCGCCTGCTGGGCCCGCCAGACCGTGGTGGCGCTGACGATCGTCGGCTCGCTGCGACCGGTCCGCTCGTTCGGCTTCACCCTGGACGAGCTGCGGGTTCCCGCGCCGAAGCCGCAGAAGTCCCCGCTGCGCAGCTGGGCGGGCGCGTTCGAGCGGCTCGACACGGTGCTGCACCGTTATGAGAAGCGCCCGTTCCAGCCGCTGCGCCGGCTCGCGCTGCGCCGCGCCGCCGAGTGGGTGATCGCCCGGCAGGAGGCGGACGGCTGCTGGGGCGGCATCCAGCCGCCGATGGTCTACTCGATCATGGCTCTGCACCTCATGGGCTACCCGCTCAACCACCCGGTGATCTCGCAGGCGTTCCGCGCCCTCGACCGGTTCACGATCCGGGAGCAGACACCGGACGGGATGGTGCGCCGGATCGAGGCCTGCCAGTCGCCGGTGTGGGACACCGCGCTCGCGGTCGTCGCGCTGTCGGACGCGGGCCTGGGCGGCGATCACCCGGCGATGGTCCGGGCCGGCCAGTGGCTCGCCGACGAGGAGGTGCGGGTCGCCGGTGACTGGGCGGTGCGCCGCCCCACCCTGGCGCCGGGCGGCTGGGCGTTCGAGTTCGACAACGACTTCTACCCGGACGTCGACGACACCGCCGAGGTGGTCATCGCCATCCACCGCCTGCTCGGTGACGGGCACGGCCCGGTGGACCACTCCGACGGCTCCGGCCCCGGCTCGGCGGTGGCAGCGGCGGCGGCAGCCGTGTCGTCGGCCGCCGGCGCGGGCACGATCGCCGCGGCGGACCCGGGGCTCGCGCGCCAGCTGCGCGCCGCCGCCGAGCGGGGCGTCGACTGGTCGGTCGGCATGCGGTCGTCCAGCGGTGCGTGGGGCGCCTTCGACGCCGACAACGTCCGCACCCTGGTGACGAAGATCCCGTTCTGTGACTTCGGTGAGGTCGTCGACCCGCCGTCGGCGGACGTCACCGCACACATGGTCGAGATGCTCGCGCTGCTCGGCCGGTCGGATCACCCGATCACCCAGCGGGCGGTCCGGTGGTTGCTGGACAACCAGGAGGCGGGCGGTTCGTGGTTCGGCCGCTGGGGCGTCAACCACGTGTACGGCACGGGCGCGGTGGTGCCCGCGCTGATCTCCGCGGGGGTCAGCGCCCGGCACCCGGCGATCCTCTCCGCCCTGCACTGGCTCGTCGAGCACCAGACGGCGGATGGCGGCTGGGGCGAGGACCTGCGTTCCTACCGCGACGACGCCTGGATCGGCCGCGGTGAGCCGACCGCCTCGCAGACGGCCTGGGCACTGCTGGCGCTGCTGGCCGCCGAACCGGAGCGGGGGAGCATGGAGTGGGAGTCGATCGAACGCGGCGTGCGGTGGCTGTGTGACACGCAGCGGCCGGACGGCACCTGGGACGAGCCCCAGTTCACCGGAACCGGCTTCCCCTGGGACTTCTCCATCAACTACCACCTGTACCGGCTGGTCTTCCCGGTGACGGCCCTCGGTCGGTATGCGAGCCTCACCGGCAGGTCGTTCCGATGAGCATCCCGGCAGCAGACAACGGAGGGGCGGCCGAGCACGGTGGCCCGCCCTCCTCGGTACCGCGCGACGGTGCGACGGCCACCGGTCCTGCGGCGGGTACAGCCGCCGTCAGCACGGGCCCGCGCGCCTCGATCCCCGAGCAGGCCGGCGCCGTCCCGCCGGCCGGTGGGCCGTCACGCGCCGGCAGCGCCTCGCCGCTGGCGCTGGCCCGCTGGGCCGGCGGCGCCACCCGACCGGGCGCGGTCCCGGTCCAGGTGGCGGACGCCGGCGCCCGGCCGGCCGCGATGACCGGTCTGACCGGCCTGAGCGGGACCAGGGGCTCGTCGGTCCAGCCGGCTCCCCGCTCCCCGCGGCTCGTGGTCGCGGCGGCGCTGCGTCTCGAGGCCTTCGCGATCGGCCGCGCGGACCTGCCGCCCGGCACCGTGTTCGTGCGCACCGGGATGGGGCCTGACCGGGCCCACCGGGCGAACCGGGCGGTGCGGGAGGCGCGGCCGGACGCGCTGGCGATCGTCGGCCTCGCGGGCGGGCTGTCGCCCGAGACCCGGCCCGGCGACATCGTTGTCGCCAGTGAGCTGCGGCTGGCCGACGGCACGGTGGTCACCACCTGCCCGACCGCCCCGTTGCTCGCCGGTGAGCTGCGGCGGGCCGGCCTGCGGGTGCACGTCGGCCCGATGGTCTCGGTCGCCAAGGTCGCGACCGGCGCCGCCCGGGCCGAACTGGCCGCCACCGGCGCCATCGCGGTGGACATGGAGTCCGCCGCCCTCGCGCCCGGCGCGGGCAACCGGCCGCTGGCCGCCGTCCGGGTCATCGTGGACACCTCCGAGGAACCGCTCGGGCGGCTGGACCTGATTCGGCGCGGCGTCACCAGCCTGCGCACGATCAGCACACTCGGCCCGGCCCTCCGTACCTGGGTGGAGACGGTGAGCAACCGCCGCCTGCTGCTCGCCGAGCCCCGTGCGTTCTGTGCCGGGGTCGAGCGGGCCATCGAGGTGGTGGAGCGCGCGCTGGAGATCCACGGTGCGCCGGTCTACGTGCGTAAGCAGATCGTGCACAACACCCACGTCGTCGCCGATCTGGCGAGCCGCGGCGCGGTCTTCGTCGAGGAACTGGACGAGGTCCCGCCCGGCGCGACCGTGGTCTTCTCCGCGCACGGTGTGGCCCCCTCGGTCTGGGACCAGGCTGGCGGCCGCGGGCTGGACGTCATTGACGCCACCTGCCCGCTGGTGGAGAAGGTGCACGCCGAGGCCCGGCGCTTCACCGCGCGGGGTGACACGGTGCTGCTCATCGGCCACTCCGGCCACGAGGAGGTCGAGGGCACGCTCGGCGAGGCCCCTGGCCAGATCCAGCTGGTCGAGTCACCCGAGGCGGTCAAGGACCTCGCGGTCAGCGACCCCGACCGGATCACCTACCTCATGCAGACCACGCTGGCCGTGGACGAGGCGGAAGAGGTGGTGGACGCGCTGCGCGACCGCTTCCCGGCCGTCGTCGGCCCGGGCTCGGCCGACATCTGCTACGCCACCTCCAACCGGCAGAACGCGGTGCGCCGGGTCGCGGCCGAGGCCGATCTCGTCCTCGTCGTCGGCTCGGAGAACAGCTCGAACTCGCGCCGGCTGGTGGAGGTCAGCGAACGCGAGGGGGCCGCGGCCTACCTCGTGGAGAGCGTCAGCGACGTCCAGCTCGAGTGGCTCCGGGACGCGCGGACGATCGGTATCTCCGCGGGCGCGTCGGCCCCGCCCCTGCTGGTCGAGGAACTCACAGCAGCGCTGTCGGGGCTCGGCTCGGCGTCGGTGGCGGTCCGTTCGGTGGGGACGGAGTCCATCTCCTTCCATCTGCCGAAGGAAGTCCGCCGGCCGTTGTCAGAACGGAAGTAAGACGGCGCGCGGGCGTTCTCGTCCCGCGCGTCCCCTCCCCGTTCCCGCCGGTGCCGCCTGTGGCACCGCCCCGGTGGCGCCGGTTGTCGCACCGTCGGCGGCCCGGGCTCGGCTTCGAGCCCGGGCCGCCGACGTGTTCCCGCCCGTTCGTGGAAAAGGTGCCGGACCGGGCCGCTGTCGCGAATATGTCAGCCGCCCGATTGGCCGTTCCACACCCGCCCGGCCCTGAATCGCGCAGGGTGACGAACGTGATTCAGAACGCCCGATCATGACTACCGGCGGTAACGTTCCCGCCGTCCCGGGTTCTCCGAAGGCAGGCCCGGCGGGCCCCACGGTATTGACACAGTGGTCCCGTGCGGCTGCGGCAGCTTTTGACCTCGATGTGTGCCAGAACTCATTCTCTGATCGACATGCAGGCTGTACGTACAGGCTGTATGGTCGTTCCACAGACCTGGGTCGCCCCGTGAAGCGGCCGATGAAAGGGGGGCGTGAGCTGTGGCTGTCGCCTGGCGGTACTCACTCCGCGTTGGAACGTATCTGGCGAAGCAGAAGCTGCTCCGCCGGAAGCACTTCCCGCTCGTCCTGGAGCTCGAGCCACTGTTCGCCTGCAACCTGTCCTGCACGGGTTGTGGCAAGATCCAGCACCCCGCATCCGTCCTGAAGCAGCGCATGAGCGTCGAGGACGCGCTTGCCGCCGTCGAGGAGTGCGGTGCTCCGGTCGTCGCCATCGCCGGTGGCGAGCCGCTGATGCACCCGCAGATCCACGAGATCGTCAACGCCCTCGTGAAGCGCAAGAAGTTCGTCATCCTCTGCACCAACGGGCTGCTGCTCCGTAAGAAGCTGAAGAACTTCACTCCGTCGCCCTACTTCACCTTCATCCTGCACATCGACGGGTTGAAGGAGCGCCACGACGCCATCGTCGAGAAGCCTGGCACGTTCGACGAGTGCATCGAGGCCTTCCGGGCCGCGAAGGCAGCCGGTTTCCAGGTCGGCAGCAACTCGACGTTCTTCAACAACGACAGTCCGCAGGACGTCATCGACGTCATCAACTTCCTGAACGACGACCTGAAGGTCGACCAGATCCAGCTCTCGCCGGGCTACGCCTACGAGAAGGCTCCTGACCAGGAGCACTTCCTCGCGGTCGAGGAGACCCGGCAGATGTTCGCCAAGGTGTTCGGCGACGGCCGGCGCAAGCGGTGGCGTCTCAACCACTCGCCGGTCTTCCTGGACTTCCTGGAAGGCAAGAAGGAACTCTCCTGCACCGCCTGGGGGATTCCGAGCTACTCCCTGTTCGGGTGGCAGAAGCCCTGCTACCTGATGTCCGACGGCTACACGACGTCCTACAAGGAGCTCGTCGAGACGACGGACTGGGACTCCTACGGCCGGGGCAAGGACCCGCGCTGCGCCAACTGCATGGCGCACTGCGGGTACGAGACCTCTGCCGTGCTGGCCACCATGGGTTCGCTGAAGGAGTCGATCCGGGCTGCCCGGATGGGCGCCTGAGCTCCCTGAGTTCCTCAGCTCGCTGAGTCAGTTCCACGCGCACCACCACTGACGCCGCTCCGACCCGTTGGGTCGGGGCGGCGTTGGTGCGTTCCGGGCATGGCCCGTTCTGGCTGGGCAGCCTCCCGGGGGAGGTGTCCGGGGGCTCTGCCCGCCGCCGTTCAGGAGCTGCCGGAGCATGCGCCTGAACGGCGGCGGGCAGAGCCCGTGCTGTGGGGCTGTGGTCCGTGCCGTGATGTCGGTGGTCGGTCCGGTCGATGGATGGGTGCGGTAGGAGGTGCTGGCCGGCCTGGTGGGCCGGTCAGACACCGTCGGACGGGCGGGGAGCACCGGCACTGACCGCCGGCTGGTCGGCCAGGTCGCCGCCGCGACGGCCGAGGCCGCGCAGCAGGCGGTCCAGCACGATGCCGACGTCGGTGCGGGCCCGGTCGGGATCCGCCGCGCGTGCGGTGTAGAGGCTGGCCTCGGCCAGCAGCGCGGCGACGAGCCGGGTCAGCGGAGCGACCGGCAGCGGGTCGATGCGTCCTTCGGCGACGGCCCGCTCGAGCCACTCCGACAGCAACCGGTAGCCGTGCTGCTCGACGAGCTGGTCCCAGGCGTCGTTGCCGAGGACAGCCGGGCCGTCGATGAGGACGATGCGCTGGAAGTCGCTGTCGGTCGTGGAGATGTCGAGCAGCGACTGGAAGCCGGTGCGCAGCTGCGTCCAGGCGTCGCTCGGCAGCTCGGCGCCGCGGGCGAGCTCGCCTGCGACGAGCTGCTCGGCGACCTCCGTCGCGACCTGTTCCATCACCGTTCGGAACAGGTCCGCCTTGTCCCGGAAGTGGTGGTACAGCGCTCCTCGGGTGACCCGCGCGTCCGCGACGATCTCTTCGGTGCCGGTGGCGGCATAGCCCTGTTCGGCGAACCTGCGCCGTGCCGCGGCCAGCAGTACCTGACGGGTATCGGCCGTCTGTTCGGGCCGACGGCTGCGTGTCACCCCTTGATTATGGTGCAGGTTCGGCAGACGCACCGGCGGTCGTCCGCCAGGCGGTCAGTTCCACATTCTCGTCGCGATCGTCCCTGGTCCGGGCGGGGGCGGTGCGTTTCGTCATTACACGTTCGGAGGTCGTGCCCCCCGCCGACGTCTTCAGCGGGATTTCGGGGATGAACAGGATCGCGAGCAGTGCGAGCAGGGCGAGCGGCGCACTGGCGAGGAAGACGTCGGCCACGCCCATCCCGTAGGCATGGTGCACGACCTCGGCGACCGGGCCGGGCAGCGCAGACGGGTCGGGCACGGAGCGTCCGTCCCCGAGAGCGTCGGCGGGCAGGCCACTGGCGCGCAGCCCGGAGACGGTGGCACCGCTCACGCGGTTGCCGAGCAGCGCACCGAGAGCGGCGACGCCGGTCGAGCCGCCGAGGCTGCGGAAGAACGCGACGGTGGAGCTGGCCGTACCCAGATCCTCGGTCGAGGCCGAGTTCTGGGCGGCGAGGACGAGGTTCTGCTGGGTGGTCCCCAGCCCGGCTCCCAGCACGCAGGCGAACAACGACACCACGACCAGGCTGGTCCGGTCGGTGACCATGCTGAGCAGGCCGAGCCCGGTGCCAATCATGATCGTGCCCAGGATCAGGATGTGCTTCCACCGGCCGGTCCGGGAGATGAACCGCCCCGAGGCCATCGAGGCGATCGCCAGACCGGTCACCATCGGGATGGTGAGCACTCCGGACAAGGTCGGGCTCTCGCCCCGTCCCAGCTGGTAGTACTGGCTGAACAGCAGGTTCGCGCTGAACATGACGGTGCCGACGCAGCCGCTGGCGATGATGGTCAGCACGATGGTGCGGTTGCGGAACAGGCGCAGCGGCACGATCGGCTCGCGGGCCCGCGCCTCCACGGCGACCGCGACGGCGAGCAGGCCCAGCCCGATCCCGAGCAGCATCGCGGACTCACCCGACATCCAGCCGAAGCTGTCACCGGCCAGGGACGTCCAGATCAGCACGCAGCTCACGCCGGCGGCGATCAGGGTCGCGCCCAGGTAGTCGATGGAGACCTCGCGGCGTACGACCGGCAGTCGCAGGGTGCGCTGGAGCACCACGAAGGCGACCAGGGCGATCGGCAGGCCGAGGTAGAAGCAGGCACGCCAGCCCAGGCCGGGGATGTCGACGATCACGCCGCCGATCAGCGGGCCGCTGACCGTGGCGACGGCGAACGTCGCGCCGAGGTAGCCGTTGTAGCGCCCGCGCTCGCGGGGGGCGATCATCGCGGCCATCGCGATCTGGACCAGCGCGGACAGGCCGCCGACGCCGATGCCCTGCACCACGCGGAACGAGATGAGCATGCCCGTGGACGTCGCGAGGCCGGCGAGGGCGGAGCCCACGACGTAGATCCCGAGCGCGGTCTGGACGAGCACCTTGCGGTTGAACAGGTCCGCGAGCTTGCCCCAGATCGGGGTGGTCGCGGTCATCGCCAGCAGTGTGGCGGTGATCATCCAGGTGTAGCTGGTGGAGCTGCCGTGCAGATCGGCGATGATCTTCGGTAGTGCGTTCGTGACCACCGTCGACGAGATCATCGAGACGAACAGGGCCAGCAGCAGGCCGGTGAGCGCCAGCCCGGTCTCCCGCCGGGTCAGGCCGGCGGGGCTGGCGAGACGCTGGCGCTGCTCCTCGGACGTCGGCGTGCGTGGCGCCGGGGTGCGGTCGGTGCTTCCGGATGCGTGGCCGCCGGTCGGATCGGACGGCGGCGTCGTCGGGGTCGACGTGGGAAGCCTCCCTCGGTCGAAGGCCTTTGGTTGGTTGTTACAACTAAATTTTAGTCATACAGGGCCCTGCTTGGCGAGATCGTTGAGCGAAAATCACCACCGAACGGGTGTGACGTTGGGCTCCCGTAGCTCGCCTCGGGTGCTGTCTCTTAAACAAATCTCCGAGCACACGAGA